>CASFQF010000113.1 GCA_949296635.1 uncultured Alistipes sp.
GGCCGTCCCCGCGGCTGCGGCCGACTCGCTGCAACGGCGGGTCGACACGCTCACACTGCAAGTGCCCGATACCGTACGCCGCGCGAAAAAGGCGGGGCTCGACAAACCCATCAGCGGCAAGGCCTCGGATTCGCTGTACTACGACCTGCGTAACAAGATGGTATACATCTACGAACAGGGCGACGTCAACTACGGCGACATGAACCTGAAGGCCGACTTCATGAACATCAACCTCGACAACAAAAACATATACGCCTACGGCAAGGCCGACACCGTGGACGGCGCCCCCGTCACCACACGCCCCGTGTTCACGCAGGGTACCACCACCCTCAACATGGACACCATAACCTACAACATCGAGTCGCAGCGCGCCAAGATCAAGTCGATAGCCACACAGCAGGGCGACGGCTGGCTCGTCGGCACAAGCGTCAAGAAGATGGAGGACAACACAATCAACATCGAGAACGGCATGTACACCACATGCGACCGCACGGACCACCCCCACTTCTACCTGTCGATGACAAAAGCGAAGGTGATCCCGGGCAAAAAGGCCATCACGGGACCTGCCTATCTGGTCGTGGAGGACGTGCCCATATATTTCCTCGGCGTACCCGAAGGGTTCTTCCCCCTCAACACGGGGCCAAAATCGGGTATCCTCATGCCCACATACGGAGAGGAGGCGTTGCGCGGGTTCTACATCCGCGGCCTCGGATACTACTTCACCCTGAGCGAGCACATGGATCTGGCCCTGACGGGCGGCATCTACACCCTCGGCTCGTGGGAGGCGAACGTCCGCTCGCGCTACATCAAGCGGTACAAATATTCGGGCAACCTGAACTTCGACTTCTCGAGCGTAAAGACCGGCGACAAGGGCGACGCCGACTACATCAAGCAGAGTACCTTCAAACTGCAGTGGACCCACTCGCAGGATGCCAAGGCAAACCCGGGCTCGACATTCTCGGCCTCGGTGAACCTCTCTTCGAGCGGGTACAGCAAATACTCGGCCACGAACCTCAACGACATGCTCTCGACACAGACCAACTCGTCGATCTCCTACTCGAAGAATTGGGCCGGAACACCCTTCTCGCTCTCGATGAACATGGCCGTGTCGCAGAACTCGCAGACCAAGGCCATATCCGTGACGCTGCCCACCGTATCGTTCAACGTATCCCGATTCTACCCGTTCAAACGCTCGGTAAAGATCGGCAAGGACCGCTGGTACGAGAAAATATCGATGAGCTACTCGGGGAAACTCACCAACTCGGTCTCGGCGTCCGAGGACAACATCTTCTCGCGCGAGACACTCGACAAGATGCGCAACGGCGTGCAGCACACCATCCCCGTGCAGGCGTCGTTCAACATCCTCAACTACATAAACGTCACCCCCTCGTTCAACTACAACGAGCGCTGGTACTTCAAGAAAGTGGACCGGCAGTGGAACCCCGACACCAATACGGCCGAGGAGCTTGACCCGGAATACGGGTTCTACCGCCTTTACGACTACACCACGTCGCTATCGTTCTCCACCACGCTCTACGGCATGTGGCAGGTGAGGGAGAAATACAAGAAATTCAAGCTGCAGGCCATACGCCACACGTTCAACCCGTCGGTCAGCTTTTCGTACGCCCCCGACTTCAGCAACCAGAAATACGGATATTTCAAGACCGTACAGTCCGACTCGACGGGCCGTACCACGGTCTACTCGCCCTTTGCGGACAACGCCTACGGCACGCCCTCGCAGGGGCGAAGCATGTCCATGAGCTTCTCGCTCTCGCAGAGCCTCGAGGCCAAGGTGCTCAGCAAACGCGACACCTCGGGCATACGCAAGATAAGCCTCATCGACGACTTCACCCTCAGCGGCTCGTACAACTTCTTGGCCGATTCGATGAAGCTTTCGAACATATCCATCTCGCTGCGCTCGACATTCTCGGGCAAGATAGGAATCAACCTGCGCGCCACGCTCGACCCCTACGAGGTATCGCCCGAGGGTATACGTTACAACAAGCTCACATGGCGCCGCGGCAACCTCGGACGAATCATAAACACGGGATGGAGTTTCGGTTACTCGTTCAAGTCGCGCAACAACACCCAGCAGCCCGCTATAAACGACATAAACAGCGTGCCGCCGGAATATATGAATCCCTTTTACGACCCATACGGCACGATGGACCCCGTGCTGCGGCGCCAATACATGGCCAATGCGTACTACGACTTCTCGCTGCCGTGGAACGTGGGATTCAACTATGCGGTGAACTACTCCGTCAGCTACGTCAACAACGGCACCACGGGTATAAAACGCAACATCACCCAGACCATCGGCTTCAACGGCAGCATCACATTCTCGCCGAAGATGGCCGCGACATTCTCCGGCGGATATGACATCGCAACGAACAAACTGACAACCTCGTCGATAAGTATCACGCGCGACCTGCACTGCTGGCAGATGTCCTTCTCGTGGATCCCATTCGGATACTACAAGAGCTGGAGCTTCCACATAGGCGTCAAGGCCGCCTCGCTGCAGGACCTCAAGTACGACAAGAGTCAGTCGATGTACGACAACCTCTATTAACGGACTTAAAATATGTACCTCGCACGAACCATACGCGCCGCCCGCATCACGATCCTCGCCGCGGCGGCGATGACGGCGTTGCTACTTACGGCAGCAATGCCCGCAGCGGCCCACGGCAAGGGTGCCGACACGCTCCGTATCCTCGCCATAGGCAACAGCTTCTCGGACGACGCCATGGAGTATCTGCCCGCCCTGCTCGACAACCTCGGCGTGGAGAATGTCTCGCTGGCACGGCTCTTCGTTGCCGGCTGCTCGCTCGAAAGGCATATGAAAATGTACGACAGCGACGAAGCCGCATACCAATACTACCGTTCGGAGGCGGGCCGCAACCGCTGGGTCAAGGCCGCCCGCACGGTATCGCTGCGGCAGGCCCTCGCCGACGGCGAGTGGGACATCGTGGTGATGCAGCAGGCGTCGGGTTTCTCGGGCCGCTACGAGAGCTACGAGCCATACCTCGACAGCCTCATCGCAGCGGTGCGGCGCGCACAGCCCCGCGCCCGTCTGGCGTGGCACATGACATGGGCCTACGCCTCGGGCAGCAGCCACGCGCAGTTCGCCGACTACGGCCGCGACCGCACTCGCATGTATGACGCCATATGCGATGCCGTGCGCCAGATGCTCGACGAACACCCGCACACGTTCCGATACCTCATACCCTCGGGCGCAGTGATCGAGTCGCTGCGCCTGTCGGAGGTGAACAACCCGCCGATGGACTTCACGCGCGACGGCTACCACATGGACTTCGGCGCCGGGCGCTACGCTCTGGCCTGCACGTGGTACGAGGTGCTGATACGCCCCTTCACGCACCGCACGATGCGGAACAACTCCCTGCTCTCGATATGGGGAGAGATGAAGGTCGACGACCGCATGGCATCCTACTGCCGGCAGGCGGCATGGCGCGCCGCGCGCGGCCCCCGCCGCAAGGTATTCGAGGCGCGCGCCGTCACCAAGCCCGCGAGGGCGCGATGGAAGGGACACATCGACGTCGTCTCGCAGGATATGACCATATACGAAAAGTAACCCTCTCAAGATGGCAAGCTACCTTCAGGCGGAAAACCTAAGCAAATCGTACGGCGAGCGGGTGCTCTTCCGCAACATAAGTTTCAACATCAACGAGGGCGACAAGATCGCCCTCATCGCCCCCAACGGCACGGGCAAGAGCTCGCTGCTGAAGATCCTCGCGGGAATCGACTCGTCGGACCGCGGCGGCGAGGTGCGGTTCATGCGCGACATACGGGTGGCGTTCCTCGACCAGCACACGGATTTCGACCCCGCGCGCACGCTCTTCGACGAGGTATATTCGCGCATGGGTGAGACGGGGCGTATCATCAGCGAATACGAACGGGCATGTGCCGCCGGAGACCGCGGCCGCATCGAACGGGCGATGGCGGCTATGGACGCGGGCGGCTGGTGGAACGCCGAACAGCGGGTGCGGCAGGTGCTATCGTCACTGCACCTGACACGCCTCGACCAACGCATGGGCGAGCTGTCGGGCGGCGAGGCCAAACGCGCCGCCATAGCCTCGATGCTGCTGCAGGAGGCCGATTTCCTTGTCATGGACGAGCCAACGAACCATCTCGACATCGACGTGATAGAGTTTCTGGAGGGCTACCTGCAGAAGTCGCGCTGCACGCTGCTCATGGTGACACACGACCGCTACTTTCTGGACCGCGTCTGCAACACGATCTTCGAGCTCGACCGCGGCAACCTATACACGTACCGTGGCAACTATTCGTATTTCCTCGAAAAGCGCGACGAACGCTATCGCAACATGCAGGCCGACATAGACAAGTCGCGCAACCTGCTGCGCCGCGAACTCGAGTGGATACGCTCCACGCCGCAGGCCCGCACGGGCAAGGCGCGCTACCGCGTAAACGCCTTCTACGACCTCAAACAGCGGGCGTCGGTGTCGCTGGCGCGGCAGCAGGTCTCGATCGACGTGGCCGCGTCGCGCCTCGGCGGCAAGATCATCGACTGCGAGGATGTGACGCTGCATTTCGGACAAAGGTGCATGATAGACCGCTTTTCATACAAGTTCTCGCGTTACGAGCGCGTGGGCATCGTCGGCAAGAACGGCGTGGGCAAAAGCACCTTCCTCAACCTGCTCACGGGCGCCCTCGCCCCCGACTCGGGCACCGTCGAGCGCGGCGAGACCCTGCGAATAGGCTACTACCGCCAGCAGGGAATGGAGTTCCGTGCCGGCCAGACCGTATTCGACATCGTGCACGAGATCGCCGAGACGGCCACCGCGGCCGACGGCCACACCGTATCGGCCATGTCGATGCTCAACCGCTTCCTCTTCCCGCCCGAAACTCATGCCAAGCATGTCGAGGTGCTCAGCGGAGGCGAACGGCGGCGGCTCTACCTGCTCACCATACTCATGCGCAACCCCAACTTCCTGATCCTCGACGAGCCGACGAACGATCTCGACATCATGACGCTCAACGTGCTGGAGGAGTATCTCGCCTCGTTCAAGGGATGCCTGCTCATAGTCTCGCACGACAGGTATTTTCTGGACAAGACGGTCGACCATCTATTCGTCATGAGGGACGGAGGCGAGGTGAAGGATTTTGTCGGCACCTACAGCGAATACCGTGAATATATCCGCGAAGACGAGGCCGAACAGGCGCGCGCCGCCCGCGCCGCCGAGGAGAAGGCCCGCAAGACGGCCGAAGCGCAGAAGGCGGCGCAACAGCCCGCTGCGGCGGCACCGCGGCGCAAGCTCTCGTACAAGGAGCAGCGCGAATCGGAGGCCATAGAGGCCGAGCTGGCGGCGCTGGAGGCAGAGAAGGCCGCAATCGAGGCCCGCCTCGGCGGCGGCGCGATCCCGCACGACGAGCTGCAACGCCTCACCACGCGCATAAGCGAGATCCTCGAACGTACCGACGCCCTCGAAACCCGCTGGATAGAACTCAACGACATATCATGACACACAACGACATCCCGCAATCGGCCGCCGAGGCGCTCTTCCGCACGGTAGTGCAGATCGCCCCCTTGCATACACGCATCAGCCATGCGAACCGCATACTGTCGCTCGGGTCGTGCTTCGCCGACAACATGGCACGGCGTATGCTTCGGGCCAAGTTCCGCGTCACGGCATCGCCTACGGGCATACTCTTCAACCCCGAATCCGTAGCCCGCGCCATCGAAGCCTTCGGCTGCAGTACGGTATCGGACGATACGGGCCTGCCGCAGGGGATGCGCGGCGTAGAGTACGCATCGGGACGGTATTTCAGCTACGACTTCCACTCGTCGTTCTCGTCCGAATACGAGTCCGCCGCACTCGGCAACATGAAGAAAGCCGCGGCCGAGGGCGCCGCAGCCATTAAGGATGCCGACACGCTCATCATAACCTTCGGCACGGCGTGGATATACCGTCTGCGCAGCGACGGCGAAGCCGTGGCCAACTGCCACAAACAGCCGCAGTCGCTCTTCTCGCGCGAACTGCTCTCCGCGGAGCGTATCGCGGACCGCTACGACACCCTCTTCGCAGGGCCGCTGCGCGGCAAGCGGGTGATCCTCACCGTGAGCCCCGTGCGCCATCTGGGCGACGGACTCGAAGGCAACTCGCTGAGCAAAGCCATACTGCGCGTCGCCGCAGCGGAGATATGCCGCCGGCATGCACAGGCGGAGTATTTCCCCTCGTATGAAATCCTGAACGACGAGCTGCGCGACTACCGCTTCTATGCCGACGACATGACACACCCGTCGGCCGCGGCCGTAGACTACATATGGCAGCGCTTCGCCGAGGCCGCCTTCGACGAGGAGACACGCCGCACGGCCGCGGCCGCGGAGCGGATAGTACAAGCCGCAGAGCACAGGCCGTTCAACCCAGCCTCGGAGGAGTACCGCACGTTCTGCCGCACCATGCTCGCACGTATCGACGCCCTCGCGGCCGTATGCCCCGACATGGACTTCGGCCGCGAACGGACGCTGTTCGCCGCACACCTCGGATAGGACGTGCACATACCCCGAAAGCCATGGGAACAGAGGCGAAATTAATATATACGATATACGAAAAATTTGTAAATTTGCCGCCGAAATACCGTAAACGATGAAAAGACTCCACATAACGACCACCCTGCTGCTCGCCGCCGCGGCAATATCGGCTGTACGCGCCGCCGAGAAGCCCGCACCCCGCATAATGGTAAACATCGTGGTCAGCTCGATGCGCGCCAACGATCTGGACCGCTATGCCGGCAACTTCTCGCAGGCGGGATTCCGCCGCCTAACCGACGGCGGCGTACGCTTCACCGAGGCCGAATACGGGTACATGCAGACCACGACCCCCGTATC
>CASFQF010000114.1 GCA_949296635.1 uncultured Alistipes sp.
CTCCATGCCGCGCTCGAACGAGTGGTCGAAGCGAGCGATCTCGTACCACCGCCCCATATACTCCTCAAGCGAGAAATCTCGCACCGCAGTCCTGTTGACCGTATCCGAACCGCCGCCGGCAGTACACGCGGCCACCACGAGGGACAAAAATGCCAGCAAGACCATAACAACAATCATTTTCAAAGATATATACATACCTGTCTGCTACCTTTGCACACATACCGTACCAATCGGGACCCGCACCGCCCGAAAGAACAAAAAACCCGCGGAGACATTCCGCGGGCCCTTACGTATGCAGGTTTAACAAAATCTATCGTACCTTGAAATCGGGATCCGCCATCATGGGGATAGGCATCGAACGGTAGTACCCCGCCTCGAACTTGTCGCGCACCGACTTGAAGGCCTCGATCGTGTACTTCACATCCTCCATGGTGTGTGCCGCCGTAGGAATCACGCGCAGGATGATCTCGCCCTTCGGGATCACGGGGTAGATCACGATCGAGCAGAAGAGCGCATGGTTCTCGCGCAGGTCGACGATAAGGTTGGTACCCTCCTCGTTGCCGCCCTTCATGTAGATCGGGGTCACGGGCGACTGTGTAACGCCGATGTCGAAGCCGTTCTCCTTGAGGCCGCTCTGCAGGGCGCGGGTGATCTCCCACAGCTTCTGCTGATACTCGGGGTGGTTGCGGATAAGCTCCAGACGCTTCAGCGCACCGATAACCATAGGCATGGGCAGCGACTTGGCATAGAGCTGCGAACGCATGTTGTAGCGCAGCAGGTTGATGAGCCAGCGGGGGCCGCTGACAAAGGCGCCGATGCCGGCCATAGACTTGGCAAAGGTGTTGAAGAGCACGTCGATCTGGTCCGTCACGCCGAAATGCGCCGCCGTACCGCGGCCGCCCGGGCCCATGGTACCGAAGCCGTGGGCGTCGTCCACCAGAACGCGGAAATTAAAATCCTTCTTGGCTTTGGTGATCACGTCAAGGAAGCCCAGATCACCCTTCATGCCGAAGACACCTTCAGTAATGACCAGCACGCCGCCGCGCTGCTCTTCGGCCAGATCGGTCGCATGCTTGAGTTGCAGGCGGAACGACTCCTCGTTGTTGTGGGCATAGACGAAACGCTTGCCTTTGTGCAGACGCAGACCGTCGATGATGCAGGCATGCGCCTCGGCATCATAGACCACCACGTCACGCGGCGAAAGCAGGCAGTCGATGATCGACACCATACCCTGATAGCCGTAGTTGAGCAGGAAAGCGTCCTCCTTGCCGACGAACTCGGCCAACTCGCGCTCGAGCTGCTCGTGGTATTTCGTCTGACCGCTCATCATGCGGGCTCCCATGGGGGCTGCCATACCGAACTCGGCGGCGCCGGCAGCGTCGGCCTTGCGCACCTCGGGGTGGTTGGCCAGACCGAGGTAGTTGTTAAGGCTCCAGTTGAGCATCATCTTGCCACGGAAACGCATGTGGGGGCCGATCTCGCCCTCCAGCTTGGGGAATGCGAAGTAACCGTGCACGCTCTGCATGTACTGGCCGATGGGACCTCCGGCATTCTTCTCAAGTCTTTCGAAAATATCTACCATATCGTCAATAAATTATTGATTTGTAATTATTATCCTCCCTTATTTCCCGCCGCTGGCAAAGTGCGGCGGCACACCTCGTTTTGAGCAACACAAAGATAGCGCAAAATTCCTAACAAATGGCATTCACGGTCAGACTTATGCCCCGCGCCGACCGAAAAATAAGTATTTATACTTACCGCCGCGACATTGCCCCGCGAAAAGCGCCGCCGCATTGCGCAAAACAAGATTTTTTCTTATCTTCGCAAAAGCATAAAATACGACACGCACCATGAAATACAAACGCATACTGCTCAAATTGAGCGGCGAGTCGCTTCAGGGCGAACAGAAGTACGGCCTCTCACCCGCCGTGCTGCAATCCTACGCCGAACAGATCGGCGCCGCAGCCGCCGCAGGCATCCAGATAGGCATCGTCATCGGCGGCGGCAACATCTTCCGCGGCCTGCAGGGCGTCGGCCGCGGCTTCGACCGCGTCAAGGGCGACCAGATGGGAATGCTCGCCACGGTCATCAACTCGCTGGCGCTGCACTCGGCCCTCGAGAGCAACGGCATCAAGGCCAAGGTCCTCACCTCGATACGCATGGAGCCCATAGGCGAATACTACTCCAAGGCCCGCGCCATAGAGTACCTCGAGGCGGGATACGTGGTCATCATCGGCGGCGGCACCTCAAATCCCTACTTCTCGACCGATACGGCCGCAGCGCTCCGCGGTATCGAGATCGAGGCCCAAGTGCTCTTCAAGGGCACGCGGGTCGACGGAGTATATACGGCCGACCCCGAAAAAGACCCTTCGGCCGTAAAATTCAGCGACATAACTTTCGACGAGGTATACATGCGCAACCTCAAGGTGATGGACATGACGGCCTTCACCCTCTGCAAGGAGAACGGCCTCGACATCATCGTCTTCGACATGGACACCGCCGGCAACCTGCAAAAGGTGCTCGACGGCGAGGCCATAGGCACGCTCGTACACCGGTAACGACAACATACAACCTGAAAAAGAGAAAAATAATGATACGCAAGATTTTCAGCCGCAAATGTCTCATGATCGCGGCCGCGGCACTCGTAATGGCCGCAGCAACCCCGACCGCAGCATCCGCACAGCAGAAATCGCAGCAGGAGCAGATCGCCGAATCGACCCTCGTAAAGGTGGGCGGCAAGGCCCCCGACTTCACCGTCGAGATGGTCGACGGCAAGAAGATCACGCTCTCCGAACTCAAAGGCAAAGTCGTGGTCGTAAATTTCTGGGCCACATGGTGCCCGCCCTGCCGCGAGGAGCTCAAGCATGTACAGACACAGATCATAGACCGTTTCGCAGGCGGGGAGTTCGTATTCCTCCCCATCTCGCGCGGCGAAGCGGCCAAGACCGTCAAGGCCTTCCTCGAGAAAAACGGATACAAGTTCCCCGCAGGCCTCGACCCCGAGCAGGCGATATACAAACTCTACGCCTCGAACTTCATACCCCGCAACTTCGTCATCGACAAGCAGGGTAAGGTTGCGTATCTATCCGTAGGATACGACGAAAAGGAGTTTGCGGAACTCATCGACGCCGTGGCCGCCGAATTGAAGAAGTAGAAACGAAAACTTTAAGCATACAGTTATGGATACCAAGACCATCATCAAAGAGGCGACCGATCGCATGGAGCGCACGGTACGGCACCTCGAGGAGGAACTCCTCAACGTACGCGCGGGCAAGGCCTCGACCAATGTCCTGAACAGCGTATATGTCGACTACTACGGCTCGCAGTCGCCCGTATCGGCCGTGGCGAGCGTCACCGTGCCCGACGCCAAGACGGTGCTCATACAGCCGTGGGACAAGAATATGATCCGTACCATCGAGAAGGCGATCCTCGACTCCAACATCGGCCTTACGCCCTCGAACAACGGCGAACAGATCCGGCTCTCGATACCGCCCCTGACGGAGGAGCGCCGCAAGGAGCTGGTAAAACAGGTGCGCACGATCGGCGAGAACGCGCGCATAAGCCTGCGCAACGCCCGCCGCGATGCCGTCGACGCCTTCAAGAAGGCGCAGAAGGAGGGAATGCCCGAAGACGAATCGAAAGATGGCGAGACCCAGTCGCAGAAACTGCTGGAAAAGTACTCGAAGAAACTCGACTCCCTGATGGAGGCCAAGGAGAAGGAGATCATGACCGTCTGATCCCCGTCTGCCGGTCTCCATACGTTCCTCTGCCTTTACAGGAGTGACACAAGCGGGCGGCCGGTGCCGCCCGCATCTTTTCTCAACCCAAAAGCCGAATATCCGAACATGAAAAAGATCATGACAATCGTGGCCCTGCTCGCCACCATAGCCGCAGCCGAGGCACAGGAACACCGCAGCGTGCAGTTCTTCGCCCACCGCGGCAGCCGCCTCGAATACGACGAGAACACCATGCCGGCCTTTCAGGCCACATACGACAAGGGAATACGCGGCTACGAAACCGACATACGCATGACCGCCGACGGCCGTCTGGTCGTTACGCATGACTCCTCGCTGGCACGCCTCACGCCCAGCAACGGCGAGGTGGAGAAGATGACTGCGAAAGAGATCCGCAAGGTGAAGACCAAGCAGGGCAACGACATACTCTTCCTCGACGAACTGTGCCGGTGGCTTGCCGACAAGGAGGGCATGTACGTCGAGTTCGAGATGAAGACCTCGAGCCCCGCCTATAGCGAGGCCCAGCTCGAAAAATATTGCGATCTCCTCTACACTACCGCCATGGCGCGCAAGCCCGCAACCTCGACATACCTCTTCACCTCGAGCGACAAACGCGCCCTGCGCACCATGCAGCGCCTCCATCCCGATGCCGACCTGCTGCTGATAATAGGCCGTCCCGTCAGCGACGACACCATACGCGAGGCACTCGAAATGGGTATAAAACGCCTCGGATGCACCATGGGCGGCACCAGCCGCGATGCCGTACGCAAGGCCAAGGAGGCTGGGTTGTTCGTCTCGCTGTGGCCCGGGCAGTCGATCGACGACTTCATCCTCGGCGTGGCCTTGGGCGCCGACGCCCTATGCTGCGACCGCGCCGTCGAGGTCAAGGAGTTCTTCGACAGCAGCATGCCGTGGGTCGAGGCTCGGTAACATACCGCAGCAGGGCAGGAAACGATACGCCGCCCGCGGCAAAATGAATAAAGGACGCCGGCGCGACCTTTCGGGTCGCGCCGGCGTCTCGATCATTATCGGTATTCGTATTTATGCCACGGCCTCCTTCTTGCGGGGAGCCTTCTTGGCCGCAGAAGCCTTCTCCAGCTCGATCTCGAAGTCCGAAAGGACGTTCATATAGTTGATGAACGCCTCGTACGACGACCCGTAGGGGTTGAAATACGAGTGGACGTCGCCGTCCGACAGCCATTTCGTCGCCATGTAATAGAAGTGATCCGACGTCTGCATGAAGTTCCATACATATTCGAAATCCTTGTTCTTCAAAGCCTTCACCTTATCCTTCAAGGCATATAGCTTCGAGAAGGCCTCGTTCTGGAGCTCGTTTCCGAGCCATGCGGTCACGTCGCGCTCCTCGTCGGCCCACGACATTACGTGCGGGCAGTGGAGCACACCTACCGGCTGCGATGACTTGGCCGTCTCGCTCACCGTAGCGAACTTTATATCCTTATGCGCCAGCACCGCCTTGGGCAGCGCCTTCATGAAGTCGAAGATACCCGTATCGGCCTTTTGGTGCTCGCCGAAAGTCTCGTAATCCATGAAAAGGTTGATCACCTCGCCTACCTCGCCCTCGATCCACGAAGCGAACTTGTCGGCCGTAAGCGGATACTGGTCCCAGCCCTTGTTCGAGAAACGGAATGCGATGTCGTCCGAGAGCTTGTAGTTACGCAACAGCACACGCTGGCTGTTGTCTATGGCATTGGTGTAGATGTAGTCGGGAGACTTCCAGCCCATAACATGCTTCGCACCCTCGGCCAGAATGGTCT
Source organism: uncultured Alistipes sp. (assembly GCA_949296635.1). Classification (GTDB taxonomy): domain Bacteria; phylum Bacteroidota; class Bacteroidia; order Bacteroidales; family Rikenellaceae; genus Alistipes. The sequence continues at coordinate 5,510 of CASFQF010000114.1, forward strand.
TGTACCCCATCTCCGACACCATCTCGCCGATGGCATCCGAGTAGATGAGCTCCGTGTTGCGGAACGCCGCGGGCTTCTTGCCGAACTCCTTCTTTATCATCGCCGCATGCAACTTGACCTGCTCGACGAAATCCTCTTTCGACGCCAGCGACGCCAGCGAGTGAGAGTAGGTCTCGGCGAGGAACTCCACCTGCCCCGTCTCTGCCAGCGCGCGGAACGAATCGAGCACCTCGGGCGCATAGGCGCGCATCTGCTCGACCGCAGAGCCGGTTATAGAGAACGTACACTTGAACGCTCCCTTGTTCTCCTTGATGAGCTTCAGCAACAGCGCGTTCATAGGCAGGTAGCATTGGCGTGCCACCTTCTGCATTATGGCGCGGTTGGTAAAGTCGTCAAGGTAATTGTGATCCTTACCGATATTGAAAAAACGGTAGATTTTCAGTCGCCACGGCTGGTGTACCTGAAAATACAAACAAACTGTCTTCATAGCCTTTATCGTGTTTTATTATTTCCTGCTCTCATTAATCGCCGCCTCGTAAACCGCCTTGATCTTGGCGGCGGCATTATTCCATTTCAGGCCCGTGACTTCCTCGAGACCCTTCTTGGCGAACATCTTCGACAGGGCGGGATACTTCACGAAGCCGTAGATGGCATCGGCCATGGCATCGACATCCCAATAATCGACCTTCACGGCATAATCGAGCACCTCGGCAACGCCGCTCTGCTTCGAGATGATAACGGGCACGTTCGAACGCATAGCCTCCAGCGGCGAGATTCCGAACGGCTCCGACACCGACGGCATGATGTATACGTCCGAAAGCTGGAACATGCGGTGCACGTCCTCGCCCTTGAGGAATCCCGTGAAGTGGAAGCGGTCGGCTATGCCCAGACGCGCCACGCGGCGTATCACATGGTTCATCATGTCGCCCGAACCAGCCATCACGAAGCGCACGTTGGGTACGCGCTTGAGCACCTTGGCCGCAGCCTCGACAAAGTAGTCGGGACCCTTCTGGTAAGTGATGCGGCCGAGGAAGGTGACGATCTTGTCGTCGACGCCGCGCTCGGGAGCCGCACTCTCGCGCTCGGCGAAACGCACCGCGTTGTGCACCGTGACAACCTTATCGGCAGGGATGCCGTAACGGTCGATGACGATCTTGCGCGTAAGGTTCGACACGGCGATAACCTTGTCGGCGGCCATCATGCCGGCGCGCTCGATGGCATAGGTCTGCGTATTTATGTTCTCGCCCGAACGGTCGTACTCCGTAGCGTGCATATGCACCACCAGCGGCTTGCCCGAAACCCGCTTTGCGGCGATACCGGCGAAATATGTC
>CASFQF010000115.1 GCA_949296635.1 uncultured Alistipes sp.
CGAGGCTATCGTCGGCGCCGTGGCGGGGCGCGTCGCCATGAGGTCTATGGGCAGCCATACGGTCATCTCGCCCGCACCGCGGTGCGCCCATGCGTAGTAGGGGATCAGGGTGAGGGTGACGTCGTCGGCGACGAGGCGGCCCGCCGTGTCGAAGCGCAGCGTCTGCGCCTGTGTCTTGATGGTCTCTATGCCGCAGAGCATGTCGCTGCGGAACTCGGTCTCGAACTGCGGCGTCTGGTTCATCAGCACGCCCCGCACGCTGAAGTCGTTGTCAGGCCACTCGGCGCAATATACTATGGGGCCGCGCTCTACGGCCACGCGGCCGCGGTCGGCCTCGACCTGCGCGTTGGCCTCCACGAGGCGGGGCTCCATGTCGAAGTGTATCTCGACGCGGTCACCCTTGCGCCAGCGGCGGCTGACGGTGAAGTAGCCCTTGTCGAGGCCGCTCTCCACCTGCTCGCCGTTGACCTTGACGGAGTATCCGAGCCTCTTGCCGTCGGCATAGCGGTAGAGGTCGCTCGGCACCGCGTCGCCCCGCACCCAGCCTGGGATGCGTATCTTGAGGGCGAAGTCGGCCGCGCCGCGCGGCGTCACCTCGAGGGTGATGTCGCCCTGCCACGGGTAGGCTGTCGTCTGCTTCAGGGCGACGCGCCGGCCCGCTACCTCTATCTGCGACTCGTTGGCCATGAAGAGGTTTACGTAGAGGCTGTCATCCTTGACGGCGTAGATGTAGCCGGGGACCGAGGGTATGAAGCGGCAGGCGTTCGAGGGGCAGCAGGCGCAGCCGAACCACGGCGAGCGCTGGTGCTGTCCTATCGACTCCAGCGGGTTGGGGTAGAAGAACGCGCCGCCGTCGAGCGAGATGCCCGAGAGTACGCCGTTGTAGAGCGTGCGCTCCAGCACGTCGTAGTATTTCGAGTCGCCCTTCATCAGGAAGAGGCGGTAGTTCCAGTAGACGTTGCCTATCGCGGCGCAGGTCTCGCAGTAGGCCGACATGTTGGGCAGTTCGTAGTTCTCGCCGAAGGCCTCGCCGTTGTTGGTGGCGCCGATGCCGCCCGTGATGTATAGTTTCTTGCCCACGACGTTGTCCCAGATGCGGTCTATGGCCTCGACATAGGCCGTGTCGCCCGTGAGGGCCGCAACGTCGGCCATGCCCGAGTACATGTAGGCGGCGCGTACGGCGTGCCCCACGGCCTCGTCCTGTTCGAGGACGGGCTTGTGGGCTTGGCTGTACTCGTCGCGCCGCTCCGTGCGGCCGCGCATGTCGAGGAAGAACTTCGCCTCGTCGAGGTACTTGCGGTCGCCTGTCACCACGTATAGTTTCGCCAAGGCCATCTCGGCGATCTGATGCCCGGGCACGCGCACCTGCTGGCCCGCGTTGGGGCCGATCTCACGGCAGACGCAGTCGGCATAGCGGATCGCTATGTCGAGGAAGTTGCGCTGCCCCGTGGCTTGGTAGTGGGCGATGGCCCCTTCGACCATGTGGCCGAGGTTGTAGAACTCGTGGCTCAGATCCTCGACCTTCTCCCAGCGCTCGGAGCCCGCCCACTCGTGCGGGTGGTCGGGGTTCATCGTACGCGAGGTGTAGAGGTAGCCGTCGGGTTCCTGCGCCGCGGCCACTATCACCAGCACGCTGTCGATGTATCGCCTGAGCTTCTCGTCGGGGTATGTCTGCAGCAGGTAGCTGGCGCCCTCGATGGTCTTGTAGACGTCGGTGTCGTCGAACGAGTATCCCGTGACCTTGTTGTCGGGGCTCGGGTGCGCCGCCATCTGGAAGTTGCGGTAGCGGCCCGTCTCCTCGCACTTCGAGAAGGCGAGGGGTATGGTCACCTCGCGGCTGGCCTTGAGCCGCTGCCCCCAGAAGGCGTCGGTCACCTTGACCGAGGTGAAGGGTACGGGGGTGATGGGATAGCCCGCCTCTGTCTGCTGCCGCTTTCCGGCCTGTTTCTGCGCCTGTTTCTGCGCCTGTGCCTGCGAAGGTGCCGCGGGCGCCGCCATGAGGGCCAGCGCCGCCATAAGGAAAAATATTCGGTTCATTTCTTCATTGTTAGAGGTTGTATGGCCCGCCGTCGGGCTCTTCTCCTGCCGCCGTCGGTCTCAATTTAGGCAAAAATACTAAAAGCCGAGTTTATAAGCAAATAGGGACACAGGTTTTCTGATCCGGTTGGGGCTGGAATGGGCCGGCGCGACGATCATGTCAATGCCGAATACGGCAGCCGGTTATGGGTATGATATGTCGGCGGCCGGGGGCAATCGCATTGTCCTTAGCGTCGCTTCCTTTTCAAAATGGGAACAGCTTTGGCCGTATTTTTCATTTTTTTTATATATTTGCAATGGATTAGGATGAATAGGTGTAATCTTCGACAGGTTACGGAAATTAACATATTGATCTTATGAAAAAAAGCAGAATGTTTGCCGGTACGACTGTTGTACTGGCTTTTGCGGCATTATTGTCCGCAAGTGCATTAAGGGCGCAGGTTAACACCCCCATTCCCCGACTCGTTGAACAGGACGGGCGTCATGCCCTGCTGGTGGACGGCGAGCCGTACCTCATTCTGGGCGGGCAGTCCTCCAATTCGTCGACATGGCCCGATATGATGCCCGGCGTGTGGCAGGTGGTGGAGGAGATGCACGCCAATACGTTGGAGATCCCTGTCTACTGGGAGCAGATTGAAGCCGAAGAGGGCAAATACGATATGTCGATGGTGCAGATGCTGCTGGATCAGGCGCGCGAGCGCGACGTACGCCTGATCCTGCTGTGGTTTGCCACATGGAAGAACGGCAGCAACCACTATATGCCCGAATGGATGAAGCTGCAATCCGGGAAGTATCCGAATGTTATCGGTGCAGGGGGGCAGCCCGTCGACTCGCCCTCGCCGCATTGTGCCGCTGCGATGAAGGCCGACGCAAAGGCGTTCGCGGCCCTGATGAAATACCTCAAGGAGGCTGATCCGCAGCATACGGTCATTATGGTGCAGGTGGAGAACGAGCCCGGCACGTGGGGCAGCGTGCGCGACTATTCAAAGGATGCGCAGCGGCTCTTCGAGCAACCTGTGCCCGACGCTCTGTTGCGTTCGGCCGCAATGGAGGAGCTGGGTGTCGCGGGCCGAACGGGGACGTGGAGAGAGGTCTTCGGTGACAATGCCGATGAATATTTCCACGCATGGTCGGTGGCTTCCTATATAGAGTATGTCGCAGCGGCAGGCAAGGCGGTCAACCCGCTGCCTTTGTACGTCAACGTGGCTTTGCGCGACCCGCTCACCAATCCGAGCCCCGCCACCTATGAGAGCGGCGGCGCCACGGACAATGTGATACCTGTCTGGAAAGCGGCGGCCCCGTCGATCGATTTGTTGGCGCCCGATATTTACCTGCAGGGCGACGAGCGGGTATTGAAGGTCATAGATCTGTATGCCCGTCCGGACAATGCGCTGTTCGTGCCCGAGACAAGCAGCGAGCGTGTGAAATATGTCTATGAGGTCATCGGGAAGGGCATAGGCTACTCGCCCTTCGGGATCGACGCCCCCGAAAAGGTGGCGGCCGGGGAGCACGCCTCGATAGCGGCGGAATACAGGTTGTTGGCCCCGATGGCCCGCCAGCTGGCCCAATGGGGGCTCGAGGGCCGAATATTTACGGCCGTGGAGCTGGAGGGGGAGAGTGAGCGCACCGTGGACCTTGGCAAGTGGGAGGCCCTCCTCCAGTTCGGCCCCGGCGGTCACGTCTCGGAGAACGGATCGCGTCCCGCCGACGGTAAGGCGATGATTGTCCGCCTTGGCGACAATGAATTTCTGGCCGTAGGCACGCATTGCAGGTTCAGCTTCCGCCCTGCGGGCAAGGATGCGGGGAAAGCGTGGCAATACCTGAGAGTGGAGGAAGGCTATTATGAGGATGGCGAGTTCAGGTTCGTGCGCGTGCTTAACGGAGACCAGACCGACTGGGGCGGCCCGTACATCGGAGACGAGCCTGTCCTGCTGCACATTACGCTGACTGTGCGTTGAAACAGGCGGTTGCCGCATCTGTTTCTGTGACGTTACCACGAACCGAACCCTCCCTGTATTTTCAATATACGGGGAGGGTTCGGTTGTATAGGTGCGTTTGCCTATTCAAGTGCCTTGAGGCACTCCGAGACATTGGTCTCGATGCGGTGTAGTATGGTCTGCGTGTCGGCGCCCTCGGCACCCTTGACGAAGCGCTCGCCCGTGATGTTCTCGTAGAGTTCGACGTAGCGGTCCGTGATGCCGGCGACGATTTCTGGCGTCATGTCGGGTACCTTCTGCCCCGCCTGTCCCTGAAAACCGTTTGCCATGAGCCACTCGCGGACAAACTCCTTAGACAGCTGGCGCTGGCGCTCGCCGCGGGCCAGACGCTCGGCATAGCCGTCGGCGTAGAAGTAACGCGACGAGTCGGGCGTGTGTATCTCGTCCATGAGGTATATCACGCCGTCCCTCTTGCCGAACTCGTACTTCGTGTCGACGAGGATGAGGCCCATCTTGGCCGCTATCTCGCTGCCGCGGGCGTAGATGGCGCGGGTGTAACGCTCCAGCTGTTCGTAATCCTCGCGGCTGACGAGCCCCGAAGCGATGATCTGCTCCTTCGATATGTCCTCGTCGTGGCCCTCGGCGGCCTTCGACGTGGGTGTGATGATGGGCTCCGGAAACTTCTGGTTCTCGACCATGCCGTCGGGCATAGACACGCCGCAGATGGTGCGCTTGCCGGCCTTGTACTCGCGCCATGCGTGGCCCGAAAGGTAGCCGCGGATCACCATCTCCACCTTGAATGGCTCGCACTTGCGGCCCACGGTGACCATCGGGTCGGGCACGGCGATCTTCCAGTTGGGCAGGATGTCGGCCGTGGCGTCGAGGAACTTGGCGGCGATCTGGTTGAGGACCTGTCCCTTGTAAGGTATGCCCTCGGGCAGTACGACGTCGAATGCCGAGATGCGGTCGGTTACCACCATGACGAGGTATCGGTCGTCGATGTCGTATACGTCGCGCACCTTGCCCGTATACTTGCTGCGTTGACCTTCGAAAGCGAAGTCGGTACGTGTGATAGCGCTCATTGTGTTTTGGGGTTTTATTGATGCAAAGATAATGTTTTTACGGTTTTTGCGCGAAAGAGCCCGCGAAAATATGCTGTTCCGAAGGGATTGGGCGGTGGCGGGGTGCGGTATCGGGCGCAGCCGGTTCCGGTGCGGTGCGGCGTGAAGGGTGCCGCGGCGTCTCGGGGGCGGGGTGTCTTGACCGAAAATTGAAATGTGTGAATATTAATTTTCGGTCAAATTTTAAAAATTGTTGTTTAGGCAATTTTGTCTGGCAGATTCTTCCTACCTTTATCTGAAATGCATTATTCGGCTGTTGTAACAACGGGAAATACGCATGTCCGAGATATTGTCTGACCCGGAAAACACGGAGAAAATGAAACTTTTGAGTCAACCTTCACGCTTCCTGTGCGGCGTGTACGGGGCGCTCGGGGAGCGACGGTCGGATGGCGTGCCGGATGCGGCCTCTGCCGGAGTTCGGGCCGCGGCGCCGGCCATGGCGGCTTTCGGAGGATGACCTCTCCGGCAAACGGCGGCATTGATTTAAGTTATTAACCATATAAACTCTCAAACCTATGAAGAACTCGAAACATATGGGATGCGTGCTGCTGGCCATGCTGGCGGCGGCGTGCAGCAAGGATGACCTTGTACCCGAACCCGCACTCCCCGCCGATAACGGCCTTGTGGAGATGACATTCACGGCGGCGGCCGCACCCCATACCCGCACCTCGCTGGGCTCTAAAGATGAGACCGGGGTATATCCCGTCCTGTGGACCGCCGGCGACGAAATAGCCGTGATGCCCCAAACCGAAGTGTACGAGCAGTCGGAGATTGCAAAGATGAAGTTCACCACTTCGATCAATGAGGGCGAGACGGCCGCATCGGCCACCTTCACCGGCAGCACCTATGCCAGTGACAACGGTTATATCGCATTCTACCCTCACTGCAATTTGATTCTATTCGCCGGCTCCTTTTATAACGACACTTACTATCACAGTTTTTTCTTCACCATTCCCACCGAGCAGAAGGCCGTAGCGGGCTCTTTTGCCCCGAACATCTGCCCCGCGTATGCCTTACAAGAGGACGATAAACTCACATTCAATTCCATATGCGGCCTTGTGAAGTTTCAGCTCTCGGGCGATGTCAGCGGCCTTGAGAGCGTCAGGTTCGAGGCCGCAGGACAGCCCCTCACAGGCGAGAATACGTACCCTCCTCAGGAGTTTCTTCAGGGACTCGATTCTGAACAGCATGTTACCCTCACGGGATCCTTCGTGGCGGGAAATGATTATTATATGGTTGTGCAGCCCTGTGATTTGGGAAAAGGCTTCTCGTTCACCTTTACCAAGAGCGATGGCAGAATCTATATCAAGGAAGGGGTAATCGAAAACGGCGAGATCGTCTTTGGCCAGATAGGCAACTTCGGCGAGATAGTTCTGTCGGATGAGAACTTTACCAAGCCCTCGGAGAACGATATTGCCGATATGGCCTTTATCAATGCGGTGGAGGCAGGGTCGACTCCCAAAATCGAATTTATAAAGAATGGTTCCGGATATGTCTCTCTCACCGATGAGAATAAGGAACTGATGGCTTCGGTGACAGAGCTCGATATTTTCGGTAAAGGCCTTACCGATGCCTCTGCATTGAAGTATTTCACCGGTCTGACTAATTTGGTATGCAGTTCCATTAGTGTCCACTAAAAAATCATAGAAGTTCTTTGAAATTATTGAAATTCAATTTGTTATAGGCAATTATAGATTCCCGAGACTTGAATTTAACTTT
>CASFQF010000116.1 GCA_949296635.1 uncultured Alistipes sp.
CCGATCAACGCCCTGAAGGGTGACGATCTGCCCGTTTCGGCCTTCAACGGCCGCGAGGACGGTACGTGGGACAACGGTACGGCCGCATACGAGAAGCGCGGCATCGCGGTGAACGTCCCCGAGTGGATCGTGGACAACTGTATCCAGTGCAACCAGTGCTCGTATGTCTGCCCCCATGCCGCCATCCGTCCGTTCCTCGCAACGGAGGAGGAGGCTGCGTCTACGGGCCTTGCGTGGAAGCAGGGTCTGGGCGAGACGAAGGCATACAAGTTCCGCGTGCAGGTGTCGCCGATGGATTGTACGGGTTGCGGCAACTGTGTCGACGTATGTCCCGCCAAGACGAAGGCTCTGGTCATGAAGCCGCTGGAGTCGCAGATGGAGCAGGCTGAGAATTGGAAGAAGATCACGTCGGAGATCGGATACAAGCAGGGCGTCGTGGATACGACGAAGACCGTGAAGAACTCGCAGTTCTCGCAGCCCCTGTTCGAGTTCTCGGGCGCCTGCGCAGGTTGCGGCGAGACCCCCTATATCAAGACCATAACGCAGCTCTTCGGCGACAAGATGATGGTAGCCAACGCTACGGGCTGTACCTCAATCTATTCGGGATCGGCACCCTCGACGCCCTATTGCACGAACGCCAAGGGTCAGGGTCCCGCATGGGCCAACTCGCTGTTCGAGGATAACGCCGAGTTCGGTCTGGGTATGCACGTCGGTGTCGAGAAGCTGCGCGACCGCATCCAGAAGTATATGGAGCAGGCTGTCGCCGAGTGCTCGCAGTGCTCGGACGAGTTGAAGGGCGTGATGAAGGAGTGGATCGCAAACCGCGGCTCGTCGGCCAAGTCGGCCGAGGTTACGGCGCGCCTTGTCCCGATGATGGAGGCATGCGGCTGCGATACGTGCAAGAAGATCCTTGAGATGAAGGATTGGCTTGTGAAGAAGTCGCAGTGGATTATCGGCGGCGACGGCTGGGGCTACGACATCGGCTTCGGCGGCGTCGACCATGTTCTGGCATCGGGTGAGGATGTTAACATCCTTGTCGTAGATACCGAGGTTTACTCTAACACCGGCGGACAGTCGTCGAAGGCTACCCCCGTTGGCGCTGTTGCCAAGTTCGCTTCGAGCGGCAAGCGTATCCGCAAGAAGGATCTGGGTGCCATAGCCATGACCTATGGTTACGTATATGTGGCTCAGGTTTCGATCGGCGGTTCGCAGAACCAGCTGCTCAACGTGCTGAAGGAGGCCGAGGCTTATCCGGGCCCGTCGCTCGTGATAGCCTACGCTCCGTGTATCAACCACGGCATCAAGGGCGGCATGACGCGCACGCAGACTGTCGGCAAGGAGGCTGTGGCCTGCGGTTACTGGCACCTGTGGCACTACAACCCGCAGCTCGAGGCCGAGGGCAAGAACCCGTTTGTACTCGACTCGAAGGAGCCCGACTGGTCGAAGTTCCAAGAGTTCCTCATGAAGGAGGTGCGTTATACCTCGCTCAAGAAGGCGTTCCCCACGGAGGCCGATGAGCTTTTCCGCGCCGCCGAGGAGAATGCCAAGTGGCGTTATAACAACTATGTGCGTCTGTCGAAGATGGAGTATTAATCGCACGACGGATTTGGCTGGAGGCCGCAGGCGTATGCCTGCGGCCTCTTTTCATAAATGACGGTAGGAGTTCCGGTACGGGATACGCGGCGGATGCGGTATGCGGGCCTGCGGATCGGCGTATATGGCTTGTGTATGGGCATTTGCACGGGTCGGCGTCCTCCGTGCGCCGCTGTATTAAACAAATGTGGTTGGTTTAATTTGATAAAACCGTTTTTTTTGCTTAAATTTATCCTGTGAACACAATCCCAAAAATAAGATATATGAAAAAATTGTTGATCTTGGCCGTAGCGGCTATGTTCGCTGTTACGGCGTCGGCACAAGATGCCGGCCGTTGGTCGGTAGGTCCTCGCATGAGCATCTACACCAACACGAGCACGATTGTAGGCCTCGGTGCTGTCGGACGTTACAGCTTTACGGACCATTGGCGTATCGAGCCTTCGTTGATGGGACTGCTTCACGACGGTTGTTCGATCGAGTTGAGCTGCAACGCCCAGTATGTATTCCACATGGGCGGCGGGTGGTCGCTCTATCCGGAGGCCGGTCTGGTTGTCAATGACATAGGCCGCTGGGCTGCGGGTCTGAATCTGGGCGGCGGCTTCGATGTAGAGATAGCGCCGAGTTGGGACTTGTCGGCGGGGTTGAAATGGCAGCCCATGTTCGATGATTACCGCAAGAACCCCGTAGTGATAAGCGTGGGTGCGTCTTACAAGTTCTGATCTGCCGCGGGAAAGTTTTAACGGGGATCCTCCATTCAAGGAGCGATCCCCGTTTCGGTTGTTGCGGGACGGTTGCGCCGGTCATTCCACGTACAGCACCAAACCTTTGAGGTACTCCCCTTCGGGATGGTATATGTTTATGGGGTGGTCGGCCGGCTGTGTGAGCTGGTGGAGTATGCGGACATTGCGGCCGGCGATGGCGGCGGCGGAGAATACGGTTGTGCGGAACAACTCTTTCGACACGGCCTGCGAACACGAGAACGTGAAGAGTATTCCGCCGCTCTTGATCTGCTCCAAGGCGCGGGCGTTTATGCGTTTGTATCCCTGCAGGGCATTTCCCAGCACCTTGTGGTGTTTGGCGAAGGCGGGGGGATCGAGTATTATGAGGTCGTAGCGGCCGCCTATGTGCTTGAGATATTCCACGGCATCGGCGGCGACGGCCTCGTGGTGCGCCGCGTCGCCGAAGTTAAGGCGCATGTTCTCGTCGGCGAGTTGTACGGCGCGCTCCGACGAGTCGACCGAACAGACCTTCACGGCGCCGCCGGCCATGGCCCCGACCGAAAAGCCTCCCGTGTAGCAGAAAGTGTTGAGTACGGTGCGTCCTGCGGCATAGCGGCGCAGCAGGGCGCGGTTTTCGCGCTGGTCGAGGAAGAATCCCGTCTTCTGCCCCTCCTCCCAATTGACTTTGAACTTCAGGCCGTTCTCTGTTACGGTGTGCGACCTGCAGTCGGAGTGCCCGAAGAGGTACCCGTCGACGGCGTTCAGGCCGGCCTTGTACGGCACCGTTTGTGAACTCTTGTCGTATATGGCCGTGAGCCGGCTGCCGAATACTGTGCGCAGGGCCTCGGCTATGGCCATGCGCGAGCGGTACATTCCCACCGAGTGGCACTGTATGACGGCGACGGAGCCGTATATGTCGACCACGAGGCCGGGCAGCGAGTCCCCTTCGCCGTGTACGAGGCGGTAACAGTCCGTGTCGGCGGCCGCGGCGAGGCCGAGTGCGCACCTGACGTCGCAGGCGACGGCAATGCGGCGGTTCCACCACGCCTGATCTATCTCTTCGCGGTCGAAGGTGAGGACGCGGACGGCGATCGACCCTATCTGGTAGTGGCCGCGGGCGATGAAGTCGCCCTTCTGCGTATAGACGTCGACCACTTCGCCTTCGGTTATTTCGGCCTTGTCGGACCTCACGGAGGCGATGGCGCCGGAGAATATCCACGGGTGGCGCCGCAGCAGCGACTCCTCTTTTCCGCGGCGGAGAAAGATCTGGGTTGTCATCGATAATGATGTTTTATGAACAATCAGCTGTTTCCGGCCTGCGATGCCTTGGCTGCAGGCGTGGCAAGCAGTTTCTCGTATATGGCTATGCATACCCACGCATCTGTGGCGGCATACATCTGTTGCTGCGGTGTCAGGGTTGCAGCCTCCCAATTGCTCAGGCGCTGCGCCTTCGAGACCCTCTCTCCGAGGACTATGGCTGCCATTTTGCGCAGGCTCTTCTCCTCGACGCCCCAATCGGCGATGATACGCTGCAGGTCGGTGAAGCCGCGTTCGTTGAACCGGCGCAGCACATGCAGCGCGCGTATGTCGCCTTCGACATCGGCGCCGATTTTGATTATGTCGGGATCGCTCAATATCGAGAGCAGCCTGTTGTGGAGTTTCACGCGGCAGAGGCGTATCAGGTAACAGCGTTCGTGCGTCGATAGCTGCAACAGCGCCACCTTATTGATCTGTCCCGCCTTGAATGACGGGCGGGTTTCGGTATCGAATCCTATGATGCGTTGTTCGGAGAGATCCTTGCAAACGTTTTCGATCTGCTCGTCGGTGTCGACGACGATGATCTCGCCGTCGAAATGCGCCGCAGGCAGTTGTGCCGCCTCTTCGTTTGATATGGTAGATCGAAAAGTCATTGCGGAATGGTTTATCGCGTTTGCAAATTTACTCAATTAATACGAGTTTCCCGCTTGCCGCGGCGGAAATTTTGCCTTCGGACATGAGGGTGTCGATGGCGGCTGCCACTGCCGACGGGTCGGCCTTTATTGTCCGGCACAGCTCCTTGCCCGTCGCTTCGCCGCGGCGCAGAGCCTCGATAACCGCCTGCCACAGGTTATGGCCTGCCGTATCGGGCGTATTTTGGCTGTCCGCCTCCGCCGGTGCGGCGTGAGTTGTTCCGGGCGCTGCGGCGGCGCGTGCGCGGCGCCGTTTTTCGAGGCATACGTCGCATATGCCGCAGTCGCCGGCATTGTCGTCACCGAAGTAGTTTTGCAGTATCACGCTGCGGCATGTCCCGTCGTTGAAGGCGTAGCGGAGCATGTTCTCGAAGCGTTCGGTCATGAGCTGCTTGCGGCGCATGTATGTGTCGGGCGAAATGTATATGTCCTTTGTCGGGAGCCGCTCCTCGTCGAAGAAGAGCATGGCCGAGCGGTTCGACGGTATGTATCGTATGATGCGCATCTGCCACATGCGTTTGAGCAGTTCCTTGACATGGGCCACTGTGTACCCGCTCACTGTAGCGATCTCGCGCTCGTCGATGGGGCGGAAGTCGGTGAAGACGCCGTTGTACAGGCGCAGTACGGTGCGTATCATGTGGTCGAGGTCGTTGCGCTCGATGCGTATGCGGTAGAGGTCGTCGCGGCTGACACAGAAGAGTATGCGTGCCGGATTCTCCATCTCCTCGGTAAGCGTGAGGTATCCGTTCTGCCGGAGCAGTTTCATGGCGGCGGCCACCTTGCCGGCGAACAGGCGGTTGCGGGCGCAGAATCCTCGCATGTTGAATGGGAACGAGGCGTAGAGGCCGTCGCCCACGGCTACCTGTACGTAGTCGCACGCCTTCTCGTATATCGACTTTACCTCTTCGAGCGGCGGGAACTCGGCCTCGAAGCGCCGCTCTATCGACATCCTGTCCTCCGACGATACGAGCAGCACGGCGTAACTGCGGCGTCCGTCGCGCCCGGCGCGCCCCGCCTCCTGATAGTAGCTTTCGAGCGAGTCGCACATCGAGTAATGTACGACGAAACGCACGTCCGCCTTGTCTATGCCCATGCCGAAGGCATTTGTGGCGACCATTATGCGAACCTTCCCCGAAGTCCACTCTTCCTGCCGCATGTCGCGTTCGGCGTGGGGCAGGCCGGCATGGTAGTATGCGACCGAATGTCCCGCTTCGCGCAGGGTCTCGGCCATCTGTTCGCATCCTTCGCGCGTGCGCATGTATACGATGCCCGATCCGTCGACGGCACCGATTATGCGCAGGAGCTGTTCCTGCTTGTCGTCGGTATGGCGTACGGCGTAGGATAGGTTGGGGCGGGCGAAGCTGCTGCGTATGATGTTTGGTGTCTCGAAGTCGAGCCTCTGCATAATATCCCCGGCCACGAGTTTCGTTGCCGAGGCTGTCAGTGCGAGTACCGGCACGTCGGGCAGCAGCTTGCGCAGTTCGGCTATGCGGAGGTACGAGGGTCGGAAGTCGTATCCCCACTGCGATATGCAGTGCGCCTCGTCGACAGCCAGCAGCGTGACCTTCATACGCTGTACGCGCAGGCGGAAAGCCTCGGTTGCGAGCCGTTCGGGTGCCACGTACAGGAAGCGCATGTCGCCGTAGACGCAGTTGTCGAGGGCTATGTCGATCTGTGTGTACGACAGTCCCGAGTGTATGGCGGCGGCGGGGATGCCCAGCCGCCGCAGGCGGTCGACCTGATCCTTCATGAGGGCTATGAGCGGAGTCACGACGATGCACAACCCTTCGCGGGCCATTACGGGGACTTGATACGTGAGAGACTTTCCGCCGCCCGTAGGCATCAGGGCGAGGGTGTCGCGCCCTGCCGTCACAGAGAGCATTATCTGCTCCTGCCCGGGACGGAAATCCTTGTAACCCCAATATTTTTCCATGACGGCCAACAGCCGCCGGCGCATTTCGTCGTTTGCCATACTGCAGACAAAAATACGAAAAAAACGCGGTGTCTGTCGATTTTTGCTTATATTTGCTATCCATAAAATCCGACTTATGAAGATCAAACAAGGATACAAGGTACGCGATATTGCCGGTGAGAACGTGGTGATAATGCAGGGTAAGGCCGGGGCCGACATGACCCGTATAATTACCTTCAACGACAGCGCCCTGCTGTTGTGGAACGAACTGCTGGGCCGTGATTTCGGGGTTGAGGACGCCGTGCGCGTGCTCACCGATAACTACGACGTCGATACGGCTGTAGCCGAGCGTGACGCCCGCGCATGGATCGAGCGCCTCGCAGAGTGTAAACTGGTCGAGTAAACGGTATGGGACGGATCGCGGCGAGGGTGTATGCGGCATTGCTTCTGGTCGTCTACCTGTCGGTGGCGATGTGCGGCCATGTCGTTGCGTTGAGCTGCGGTTGTGTCATGCGGCACGACAGTGCCGCATGTGAGACGGTGGACAGCTGCCGTCACGATTGTTGTTCGAAGCCTTCCGCGCAGGCCGAATACCGCG
>CASFQF010000117.1 GCA_949296635.1 uncultured Alistipes sp.
CGTGTAACATCATCACAGGCGGAACACTTCTCCGCCGTCATGAAGGTCGAGGTGTAGGCCATGCGTATCGAGTCCTCCTGCGCAAGGCGCACCTTGTTGGCCGCGGCGGCCTCCTCCGTAACGTCGGCGGGGATGCGTCCCGCCGGCGGCGGCGTCAGGTCGAACTCCACGGCGAAAGTGTCGCCCTGCCTGCGGTCGAGCACCACGGTAAGGTTCTCGTCCCCGAGCTCAGCAACGCCGAAACGCCCACCGTGCGACGCCCACACCACCATGTCGCCAAGGCCCGTGTGGAGCGACACCTCGCCCCGCTCGTCGCTCGTGAGCGTCACAACGGTGCAATACTCCCCGTAGTTGAATATCTTGAACTCCACCGTGGCGCCTGCAACGGGGATGCCATCGGTATCCGTAACCGTAACCACAGACCGCCGTACGGGGGCGTAGTTCCCGACGACGTTGATCTCCGTAAAGCACTCGGTGCGCTGTATCACATCCTCCGGACCGCGGTAGTCGCCGTAGACGCGCGTATGCATGAGCATGGCGCGCGAGGCAGGCTCGTTGAACCACGCCACATCGAGCTCCGGCTCGGGCTCGCATGCCCCGAGGAAGCGCCAGCGGCCGTCGACCCACACCTCGACCCATGCATGGTTGTCGTCGGTGTGCGCCCAGCGCGGCGTGTAGACCTGACGCGCCGGTATGCCCACGGCACGCATCGCCGCAACGGTGAAGGTGGACTCCTCGCCGCAGCGCCCCTCCGCCGTGCGTATCACCGCCAGCGGCGACGACGTGCGGGCATCAGACGGGGTGTAGGTGGCCTTCTCGTGACACCAGTGGTTGACCTCGAGGGCGGCGTCGTGCAGCGAGAGCCCCTCCACGCGCCTGCGGAGCGTATCGTAATAGAGCATACGGAAGCCGTCGAGCCGCTCGTTGTTCACACGCACGGGCAGTACGAAGTGGCGGAACAGCTCCTCCGGAACGTCACGGCCCCACGGCATCTCGTCCCGCGCACGCAATGCATACCGCACATTATCGAGGAAGAACTCCCCGTCGTAGTCGCCCATGTCGGCCGTGCTCATCGCCCCGTAGAGGAACTCCATCGCCTCACGCTCGGCCGTGGACATCGCCCCGTCGAAGACATCGAACAGCCCGCCCTCGGTAAAGAGGGCGCGCCGAGCCTCGAATCTGTCATGAATCCCGCTGCGGCACGCGGCATCGGTGACAAGGTGGTCCGAACACGACACCCCGCCGAGGGCGGCACCGTACAGGAGAATAAAAAAGAGTCTGCGAATATTCATTTTAGCATCCGTTTTTACAGGTAAATATAGCAAAAAAAACTATTTTTACCGCTCAAAACACCCGTTCGATGAACTCCACAGGAAACATCCGTGCGCTGGCGCCTTTAGCGCTATTTCTGGGCGTATATCTCGCCGGTTCGCTCATCGTGGGCGACTTCTACAAGATACCCATCACCGTAGCCGCGCTCGCCGCCTCGATATGCGCCGTGGCAATGTCCCGGAAACCCCTCGTCGAGCGTATCGACGACTACTCGCGCGGCGCCACCGAGCCCAACATCATGCTCATGATATGGATCTTCGTGCTCGCGGGGGCCTTCGCCGCCTCCACGAAGCAGATGGGCGCCGTCGACGCCACCGTGGCCCTGACGCTGCGCGTGGTGCCCGAAGAGTTCCTCCCCGCAGGCCTCTTCATCGCCGCATGCTTCACCTCGATCTCCATAGGCACATCGGTCGGCACAATCGTCGCCCTCGTGCCCATAGCCTCGGCCATAGCCCAGCAGACAGGGTGCGACACGGCGTGGATCGTCGCAATAGTCGTCGGCGGCGCATTCTTCGGCGACAACCTCTCATTCATATCCGACACCACGATAGCCGCAACCCGCACCCAAGGGTGCTCCATGCGCGACAAGTTCCGCACAAACCTGCTCATCGTCGCCCCTGCCGCCATCATAACCCTCGCCATATACATCTTCTCGCAGAGCCACAGCTTCGTATACGACGGCGGCAGCGAGGTGTCGTCCGTAACAGTCATTCCCTACCTGCTGGTACTCGTGACGGCCATAATGGGCGTCAACGTGCTGGTTGTGCTCACCCTCGGCATCGTCTCCGCCGGCGTCACAGGACTCATCGCCGGCACCATGAACCCCGTAGAGTGGACCGTAGCCATGGGCAGCGGCATGGCCTCGATGGGCGAGCTCATAATAATAACCATGATGGCCGGCGGCATGCTCGAGATGATACGCATCGGCGGCGGCATAGACTACATCATCTCGCGCCTCACCTCGCGCATACGCTCCCGCCGCGGCGCCGAGGCCGCCATAGCCTCGCTCGCCGTCTTCGCCGACATCTGCACGGCAAACAACACCGTAGCCATAATCTCCGTCGGCGCCATCTCGCGCGACATAGCCGGCCGCTTCGGAATACCGCCCCGCCGCGCCGCCAGCCTTCTGGACACATTCTCGTGCTTCGTGCAGGGTATAATCCCATACGGCGCGCAGCTGCTCATGGCCGCGGGACTCTCGGCCGTATCGCCCGTGCAGATCATACCGTACCTGTACTACCCCTTCATCATGGGGTGCTGCGCCGTGCTCGCCATACTCCTCCAGCGGCCCCGCTGCCGCGAATGACCCCCAAACCGCACCGCAAAAACGATCGGAATGCGATTAATGCGCGGATTATGCGTCAATCACGCCAAAAAATCATATATTTGCACTACTTTAGAGAAAATAGGCTCAAAACACATTAAATTTACAAACCATGAAAAGATTCTACTCACTCATTCTGACTGCCGCAACCTGCCTCTCGCTGGCATCGTGCGGCGGCAACACTGCCAAGAAGAACGCCGAGTGCGACGCCTGCGCCGACAAACTCCCCATCGGCCTGCAGCTCTACAGCATCCGCGACGACATGGCCAAGGACTTCAAGGGCACTCTCCAGAAGGTTAAGGATATGGGCTATGACGGCGTCGAGTTCGCCGGCCTGTACGACAACACGCCCGAGCAGGTGAAGGCCATGTGCGATGAGATCGGCCTCAACCCCATCTCGGCACACGTGCCTCTGGCCGACATGCTCGCCGACATCGACAAGGTCATCGCCGACTACAAGGCCGTGGGATGCCAATACATCGTCGTACCCTACGTCACCGAGGAGCGCCGCCCCAATGGCGAACTCTTCATGCAGATGGTCGAGGAGATCCGTACCATCGGACAGAAGGTCAAGGACGCAGGCATGACGCTGCTCTACCACAACCATGACTTCGAGTTCACCAAGCTCGAAGACGGACAGTACGGTCTGGACTACCTCTATGCCAACGTACCCGCCGACCTGCTCCAGACCGAGCTCGACGAGTGCTGGGTGAAGTACAGCGGTGAGGACCCCGTGGCATACCTCAAGAAGTACGCCGGCCGCTCGCCTCTGGTTCACGTCAAGGACTTCTATGCCGAGGGCAAGCAGGAGGGCGACCCCTATGCACTGATCGGACTCAACGAGGGCGAGCAGAAGAAGGCCGGCACATTCGAGTTCCGTCCTCTGGGCGAGGGCCTGCAGGATGTCCCCGCCATCGTCGCCGCAGCCGAGGAGGTGGGCAGCAAGTGGCTCATCGTCGAGCAGGACGACCCCAGCATGGGCAAGACCCCGATGGAGTGCGTCAAGATGAGCATCGACTACCTCAAGGCCAACTACCTCAACTGCACGGCCGAGGATTGCGCCGCATGCCCCGAGAACGCATCATGCGAGGGCTGCCCCGCAGCCAAGTAACAGCGGCCCCAAACGCTGCGACAGCGGTTACGGTATCCCGTAACCGCTGTTTTTTTATCCCTGCGGCACCGGCACGCATGCCGGCCCCACAGCCTCTTCCGCCATTTCCGTCCTCCTCCGCACATACTCCGCTTATCCGCCCTGCTTTCGGCCCTCTTTCGGCCCTACTCCGGCCCTACTTCGACCCTACTCCGACCCTACTCCGCTTATCCGCCCCTCCGCGACACGGCTGCCGCAATACTTACAGCATAAAAAATGCGCCCCGACATACGTCGGAGCGCAAACGAAAAGCGCAGCTGCGAACCTCTTATCCCAGCGTATAGGGCTTGCGGTACTCGTAGTGGAGCTGCTTCGTAGCCTCGGGGTCGTTCATGAACTTCTGCACGATGGGGTTCCACTGCAGAGGACGGTTCAGGTCGTATGCTATGTTACCCAAGTTGCAGACCGTGCACGAACTGTGGCCCACCTCGACGGGCACGCTCGGGTCGCGGCGCGAGAGGATGCTGTCGACGAAACTCTGGTAGTGGGGCACGTTGGTCTCGTAGATGGCCTTCTGATCCACCTCGCTCGGCATGAACTCCGGCGACGAGGCGAGGAACTCGCCGCGGCATACCTGAATCCAGCCGTTCTCGCCATAGATCTTGATGCCCTGCTTGCCGCCGTCAAACTGCTGCTGGATCATCTCGATACCGTTGTCGTAACGGTAGGTGAGGCACTCGTACGGGCTGCTTGCGGGCGGCAGGATCTCAACGGGACCCGAACCGTCCTTGCCGATGGCCCACTGCCCTATGTCGAACATGTGAGCACCCCAGTCGGTGGTATAACCGCCGCCGAGGCCCTTGTACCAGCGCCATGCTCCCCAGCACTCGTCGCCGCCGTTCTCGAGGATCAGCGGGTTGAGCTCATGGTTATAGTGCCACGTGTCGGCCAAAGGCCCGAGCCACAAATCCCAGTCCAGACCTGCGGGTACCTCCTGTGCGGGCAGGTCGTACGGCTTCGGGCCGTCGCCCACGTGAGCCTTCATAAGCGAGATCTTGCCCAGACGCCCCTCGCGCACCACATTGGCGGCGTGGATGAACTCGGCCATAGAACGCTGCATGCTCCCCACCTGAAGGATACGGTTGTTCTCGCGTACGGCCTTCACGAGCTGCTGACCCTCGTAGATGGTGAACGTAAGCGGCTTCTCGAGATATACGTCCTTGCCTGCACGGCATGCCGCGATGGCGATGATGGCGTGCTGGTGGTCGGGCGTGGCAATGACAACGGCATCAATATCCTCACGCGCCAGAACCTCCTCGTAACGGATATACATGTCGAGCTTGTTCTTGATGCCCTGATCGGCATAATACTTGTTCACGCGGTTCTGGAAACGCTCGCGCTTGATGTCGTAGACGTCGCAGCCCGCAACGACACGTACGTTGGGGATGGTGATGAATCCGCTCATCAGGTATATGGCCTGCTGGCCCAATCCGATGAATGCGATGTTGATCAGATCGTTCACATCGCCCTTCTTACCCTTCTTGGGCGCCGCCATGGCTGCCGATACCGAACGGGGAAGGATGAGCGCCGATGCTCCCAATGCCGAGAAGCGCAGGAAATCCAAACGAGATAATTTCGAACTCATGATTTCATGGTTTTAAGGTTAATAGTTGAATAGTCACCCGTAAAATTAAGAAAAAACTATTTTCCGGCCAAGGTTTTCCGGAAGTTTTAAGCACCGGCCGCCGGCAAAAAGGTTCCGAACGCCGCACTCGACAAAAAATGTGCGGACAGGCCCCTTGCCGGAATGCCTTTCCGCACATTTTTCATCCGCACTTCGCTCCCGCAGGCCGGTTACCGCTCGCGCGTGTCGCGCCACTCCACCACTTCGGGCTTGAGCTCGTCCTCGCGGTCGACCCACTCGCCCCGCTGCAGCAGCCGCTCCTTGTAGCGGTCCATGCGCTCCACGATGCCGAAGCGCGGGCGCTCGCGCGCAAGGCTCTCCTCGCGCCGCGACGGCCGTATCTCCATATCGAAGATCGCCTCCCGCGTGGGACGCCGCCACGGCTCCCATTTGAAGTTCTTGAGCCGCGTGGGCTGCGACGGCGGAACCTGCCCTATGGGATAGAGCGTGAAGGGGACGTCGTTGCGGTAGGTCATGCCCACAAGCTCCTTGTCCTCGATATAGAACGACGCCGAGGCGCTCTCGAGATATATCATCTCCGTCACCACGGGCGACGTCTCATCCTCGCGCTGGAAATATATCGTCTGCACGTTGCCGTTCACGTCGTTGCGGTAGATCTCATTGTCGCGGAAAAACGCCGTCATCTGCTTGCCCGCGACTTGGTTGTAGTATGACGTGTCGATCTCGGCCACCATGATCGGCGCACCGATGAACTCCGCACGCACGATCTGGCGGTTCTCCGTGTATACGTCGACCTCGTCCGAGGCTATCTGGTTCGAGTTGTTCCACAGCAGCGGGTCGAGATATAGGTACACTATCGAATCGGTCGAACTGCTCACCATCGAGTCGCACACCATCTGCGCATCGCTGCGGTAGACCCGCACGTTGCGGTACGCCTTCACAAGGCGGTAGACGCTGTCCGCAGGAAGCGTGTCGGCCGCAACGGCCATGCTGTCCTGCAGCACGGGAGCGTCCGGTATGGCCGCAACGGAATCGGCCGCGGCGGTGTCGCCGCGCACCGATCCCAGATTCGAGATGCTGTCCCGTATGCGGGCGTCGCGCTCACGCGCCACGGCATCCAGCGAGTCGAGGTGCGAAACGTCGCGCCCGCGCTTCAACGCACGCTCGCGCACCTTCGCACGCCGCACGGAATCGCGCGCCGAGGCCTTCGCCGCACGCTCCAGCTCCACGGCCTTCATCTTCTCGAGCTGTGCCGTGGCCTTCGCCTGACGTTTCATCGCTATGGAGTCGAGCTTCTGCTTGCGCGCCACAGCCTTCACCCGTTTCGCCTCCGCCTTGAGGACCTTGACGCGCTCCCGCTCCAGAGCCTTGCGGGCCT
>CASFQF010000118.1 GCA_949296635.1 uncultured Alistipes sp.
TGTCCCCGAGTCGATCGTGCGGGGCAGTTGTGACGGCGGTGTCGGGGCTGTTGCGGCCTCTTGTGCCGCGGCGGCCGCGCAGGCCGCCATGAGGAGGATGGCGGCGAAGAAGAAGGTCTTTGTGTTCATGTCGCAAGGTTTTGTTTCCCGAAGATAGTGATTTTTTGCCGAACGGCCATAGCTTTCGGGGCGGGGTTTGCGGGCCGTGTGTCCTTTTCTCCGGTCTCGGGATTGCGGGGCTTCCGGCATACGGCAGGCATACGGCCTGCCGCGGCCTCCTGCGCGGGTCTCGTGCGGAAAAAGAAGAAGCGCCGGACCGCCGGCGCTTCATGCATTCTCAGGCTCTGGGCAGCGTATGCCGGGGCTGTGGCCTCGGCGCTGCTGCGGCCCTTATTGTATGCCCAACTTGGCCTTTACTTCGGCGCTGATGTCGGTGGTTGCGGTCTCGTCGATATATGCGAGCGCACCTGCGGCCATGTCGAATATGACGATGTAACCTCCGGCTTTGGCCACTTCATTGATGGCGTCGAGGCACTTCTGCTGTATGGGCTGCAAAAGCTCCATCTGCTTCTTCTGCATGTCGCTGCCGGCCATCTGCTGGAACTCCTGATAGCGGGTCTGGAGGTCGTTGAGCTCCTTCTCCTTGAGCTGTTTCATGGCGTCGCCCAAAGTGTCGGCACTCTGCTGGAACTCCTGCAGCTTGGTGTTGAACTCGACACCGATGGTCTCCAACTGTGCGTAGAGGTCTTTCTCGTACTCCTGAAGTTTAGTCTGCGCCTCCTTGAACTCGTTCATGCTGGTTACGATCTCCTGAGAGTTGATGCGGCCGAACTTCTGTGCGAAGAGCGATGTCGAGAACATCATACATGCAACCACAAGGGTTAGTTTCAATGCTTTTTTCATGGTTTTCTTACGTGTGTAATTATGTTTATTGCTGATTTTCTGTTGCCGGTGTTACTGTTGTGCGGCCGCGGCGTCGGCGGCTGCGGGGGCGGCGGCCTTAAGCCGGTCGATTATGGCCTGCGTGTGGTCGCTCGCGGGCGAGTAGTAGAGCATGGTGGCGTTCTGCGCTATGTCGATCACCATGTCGATACCCTTCTCCTTGGCGTAGGCCTCGATTGTGCCGAAGACCTGCTTCTGTATGGGCTGTATAAGTTCGATACGGCGCTTCATGAGGGTGCCGTCGGTGCCGAAGATCGACTCTTGGAAGTCCGTGGCCTCCTTCTCCATCTTGAGGATGTTCTCCTCGTTAGCCTGCTGCGACGCCTGCGAGAGGGTCGACTTGCGCTGCATGTAGGCGTTGTAGAGTTCCTCCACGGCCTTGAACTTCTCGTCCACATCCTTCTGGTATTGCTGTGCCATCTGGTCGAGCTGCGTGAGGGCCTCGTTGTAGGCGTCTATCGACTTGAATATTTTTTCGCTGTTCACCGCTACGATGTTCTGTGCCGAGGCAAAGCCTGCCGCCGACAGCGCGAATGCCAAAATGAGTGCTAACCGTTTCATATAAACTCCTTTCTATGTGGCGCGTAACCGCAAATGTATGAATTTATTTTCAAATATGCTGCCAAAGGCGTCAGAATGTTTGGCCCATGGTGAAGTGGAACTGGCTGCCGCTGCGGCGCGTAGAGCGCGCGGGGGTGTCGAATCCCCAGCCCCAGTCGAGGCCGAGCAGGCCCACGATGGGCAGGTAGAGCCTTACGCCCAGACCGGCCGAACGCTTGATCTTGAAGGGCGAGAAACTCTTCCACGAGTCGAATCCGTTACCTCCCTCGAGGAAGCCGAGGACGTAGATCTGCGACGACTCCTTCAATATAACGGGGTAACGCAGCTCCATAGTATATTTGTTGTACCCGATCGAGTAGTCGCTCGTGGGGTCGAGGGCGCCGTTCTCGTAACCGCGCAGGCGGATGATGTCCACACCGTAGATGGTGTATCCGCTCATGCCGTCGCCGCCGACCTCGAAACGCTCGAAGGGCGAGACCTTGTTCTTGTTGTAGTGCCCGAGGAATCCCATCTCGGCACCGGCCATCAGGACGAGCTTGTTGTTGCGCGATATGGGGAGGAACCAGCGGGCGTTGAGCTGCCAGCGGTGGTACTCGATCCACTTGTATCGTATCCTGTCGGGCATGCTCGAATCCGAGTAGTCACGGCCGTCCCACAGCGAATATGGCGGCGTGAGGGTGAGTATGGCCGAGAACTCCGATCCCGAACGGGGGTATATCGGCTGGTCGACGGTCGAGCGCGACAGCGCCACCTTGAACGAGAGCTCGTTTGCCACGCCGTTGCTCATGATGAAGTAGTTCCAGTTCTTGAGGCTGTATCGCGTGTACTGCGCCTCGAGGTAGAGCGAGAAGTTGGGGTCGGGCCACTTGAGGCGCTTGCCGAGGCCCGCCGCCAGACCGAACGAGCGGAAGTACATCGTGGCCGACTGCCATACGTAGTAGGCGTTGTTCTGCTCCGACCAGTGGCCCGACACGGTGAGCGAGTTGGGCTTGTGTCCGCCGACCCACGGGTCGGTGAAGCTGGCGGCGATGGCCTTGTAGTACGTACCGTTTGTCTGTCCCGAGATCGAGAATTTCTGGTTCTGCCCCATGGGGTATGGCGTCCATGTCCCCTTCTTGAAGAGGTTGCGCGTCGAGAGGTTGTTGAGCGTGATGCCGACCGAGCCGACGAACGAGCCCGATCCCCACCCTCCGGCGACGTTGAACTGGTCGCTGGCGGTCTCCACGAGGGGGAAGTTGACGTTTACCTTGTCGCTCGAGACGGGCTGTATGTCGGGCTGCATCTGCTCGGCGTCGAAGTGTCCCATGCCCATGAGCATACGCAGCGTACGCATCAGCAGGGCGCGGTTGTACAACTCGCCCGGGAAGACGTAGAGCTCGCGGCGGATCACCTCGTCGTCGACGCGGTTGTTGCCCGAGATGCCCACCTCGTTGACGGTGAATGGCTTGCCCTCGAATACCTTGATCTCGAGGTCTATCGAGTCCTTGCCGACGACAATTTCCGAAGGCTCGATCTGCGACATGAGGTATCCGTTGTTCTGGTAGAGGTTGGCTACCGACATACCCTCGGGGTCCATCTCGCGGCCTATGCCGAGGCGCTTGTGCATCGACTTCTTGTCGTATGTGTCGCCCGACTTGACGCCGAAGATCTGCTGCAGTTCATCGGTGGGGTATATCGAGTTGCCGATCCACTTGATGTCGCGGATATAGAACTTCTCGCCCTCCGACAGGTCGATGTGTATGCCTATGCGCTCGGGGTTGATCGCGTAGACCGAATCCGAGAGGATTGTGGCGTTGCGGTAGCCCTGCGAGTTGTAGAAGTCGATGAGCAGGTTCTTGTCCTCCTTGTAGTCCTCTTCGTTGAGTTTGGTGTTCTGGAAGAAGTTGAGGCTCTTCTGGTGTGTCTTCTTGAATGTGCGGCGCAGGCGTTTGTCCTTGAACTGCGTGTTGCCGCTGAAGGTGATGCTGCCGACGCGCACCTTTTCGTTGCGGTCGATGCGGAAGGTGACGTTGACCATGTTCTGGCGTATCGAGTCGTTCTCGATGCGGGTGGTGACGTCGACGTTGCGGAAGCCTTTGGCTATGAAGTGCTTTTTGATGAGTTTCTCGTTCTTGTCGATGACGTAGTCCGAGAGTTCGGTGCCGGCCTTGAGCTTGAGTTCGTCGGTGAGGTCCTTCTGCTTGCTGCGGCCTATGTGGTCGCCCTCGAAATTCCAGCTGCGCACGCGGGGCCGCTCCTGAAGGAATACCTCGAGGTCGATGCTGTCGCCCTCGATGTTGGCGCCGATCTCCACGTCGGAGAAGTAGCGCTGCCCCCACAGGCGGGTGATGGCGTCCGAGATGAAGGTGCTGGGCAGGTAGAGCGAGTCGCCCGGAATGAGGCCCGAGGTCGACAGAAGCAGGTTCTTGTCGCGGAACTTGACGCCGTGGATGTTCACATTGCGTATGTAGTAGAGGCGGGGTTCGGCGTTGGCGCTGAGTACGGGAGCATTGCGGTCGAATTGCGGTTCCTGCTCCCCGTCTTCGTCCTCATCCTGCTCTTGCCCCTGCTGCGCCGCCTCATTCTCGGCGGCGGCCTTCTCGACTCGAAGCGTATCTGTTGTTTGGGCCGTGGCCAGCTCCGCCATGAGGACGAGAGCCGCTACGACCGCAACGAATGGTTTGCCTGCGTATCTCATTTAATCAACAAAAGTTTCTTTTCCTGTTCAATTTTATGTTGTCGCGGACATCGCCGCGCCGTCTGTTCGGGTTCTGTCGGGCACGGTGATCCGCGCCGTGTTTCTTCTGCCGTCCTGCGGGAGGTGCCCCTAACCGTGCCGGCTTGCGGGACTTGCCTCCATGCCCTGCCGTCCTGCCGTCCTGCGGGAGGCGCCCCTAACCGTGCCGGCTTGCGGGCGCCGGCTCTATGCCTTGCCGTCCTGCTGCTCCGCCTGCCCTTCGGGCTCGCTTTTGACCAGACCGTAGCGGCGGTCGCGCGAGGCGTATTCGCGCATGGCCTTGTCGAACTCCTCCTTGTCGAAGTCGGGCCACAGCGTGTCGGTGAAGTAGAACTCGGCATATGACGCCTGCCAGAGCAGGAAGTTGCTCAGGCGGTACTCGCCGCTGGTGCGTATCACCAGATCGGGGTCGGGGATGCCGGCCGTATAGAGCGCCTCGCCGAAGCTCTGCTCGGTGATCTGGTCGGGGTCGATCTCGCCTGCGGCGGCCTTGCGGGCCAATTCGCGTGCCGCGGCGGCGATCTCGTTGCGGGACGAGTAGTTGAGGGCGAGTATCAGGGTCATGCGCTTGCCGTCGGCCGTGCGGCTCTCGATGCGGCCGAGGGCCTCGAGCACTTCGGGCGAGAAGCGGCTTTTGTCGCCGAGGATGAGCACGCGCACGCCCTCCTCGGCGAGAGCGGGGGTCTCCATCTCCACACCCTTGCATATGAGGTGCATGAGGGCGTCTACCTCCTGTTGCGGCCGTCCCCAGTTTTCGGTGGAGAAGGCGTATACGGTGAGGTAGTCGACGCCGTATCCGGCGGCGTTGCGGACGGTGGCGCGCAGTGCGTCCATTCCGGCCATATGCCCTTCGTAGCGTTCCTTGCCGCGGCGGCGGGCCCAGCGGCCGTTGCCATCCATGATGATGGCAACGTGCGATGGTATGCGAGTCGTTTCGTTCATATAACCTGCAAATGTAGACAATTTTACTCGTAATTGAAAGCGTTGCCGCCCTTTTTATCCGTAATAAGGGGCCGTACGGCGGGGCATACGATCCCCGCGGCGCGTGCCGGTGCGCCTAATTGCGGATGTCCACATCCCACATCATTTTACTATGTAACGTCTCGTAAAATGATATATTGTGCGGTACGGCCAATAAAATCCGCTCGTCGGCGCGGGCTATTTCTATGGTGCTGCCGTTGTCGAGGCGGTATGTGCGGTTGTCGATCGAGAGTTGTGCGGCGCCGCGGCGGGTGTGCAGTTCGAGCACTATGCGGCTCGAGTCGGGGATGACGACGGGGCGCATGCCGAAGTTGTGGGGCGCGAGGGGCGAGATGACGAAGCAGGCGCACGAGGGCGAGAGTATGGGGCCGCCGGCGCTGAGCGAGTATGCCGTGGACCCTGTGGGTGTTGCGACGATGACGCCGTCGCCGTTGTATTGGGCCACGGTCTGGCCGTCGACGCGGGCCACGACCTTTATCATCGAGGCCCCGAGCCTCTGTACGGCCACCTCGTTCAGGGCGAGGAGCGGGGTGTCCGGGGCCTCGACGCCGTCGATTCGCAGCAGGGTGCGGGGCTGGGTGAGCAGCCGCCCGCGGGCGATGTCGTCGAAGAGGGCGTCGACGCCCTCGCGCGTGGCCGTGGTGAGGAATCCGAGATGCCCGAAGTTGATCCCCGCGACGGGTATCGACTTGTCGCTCAGGCGCTGTATGCCCTCGAGCAGGGTGCCGTCGCCGCCGTAGCATACCATGACGCTCTCGGCGGGCTGCGCGCCCGTGGCGCCGCGGTATATGGCGGCGGGGTCGATCACGCGGCCGAGGGTGCCGGCCACGGTGCGGGCGAACTCCTCGTTTATGGCGTAGCTGAAACCGTGGCGCTCGATGGCGCGGAATACCTGTGCCATCTCCTGCGGCTGGTGGTTTATCTGCTCCCGGGAAAAAAGTATTATTTTCATCCTCGCGTCGGAAAAAATGAGTAACTTTACCCCGCAAAGATAGCATAAGAGCCGTTGCATAGCAAATTTTTTGCGGCCGAAGGCGTGCGGGCATACTCCTTGAGGGGCTGGGCGTAACGCGCCGCCGGCCTGTGCGGCGGCAAAACAGTTACCGTCATGACCAAACTCAGTGTAAACATCAATAAGATCGCCGTTCTGCGCAACTCGCGCGGCGGTAATCTGCCCGACGTGGTGCAGGCCGCTCTTCTGATCGAGCGGTTCGGTGCCGAGGGCATCACGGTGCACCCCCGTCCGGATGCCCGCCACATACGTTATCAGGATGTGCGCGACCTCAAGGCCGCCATCTCCACGGAGCTCAACATCGAGGGCAACCCCATCGCGTCGTTCGTGGATCTGGTTCTGGAGGTGCGGCCCGCGCAGGTGACGCTCGTGCCCGATGCGGCCGATGCCATCACCTCGAACGCCGGCTGGGACACCGTCCGCAACCGCACCTTCCTGACCGACATCTGCGGCCGCTTCAACGAGGCGGGCATCCGCACCTCGATCTTCGTCGATCCCGTTCCCGAGATGGTGGAGGGTG
>CASFQF010000119.1 GCA_949296635.1 uncultured Alistipes sp.
CTGCGCCGCGGCGCGCCGTTCGCAACATACCGCGGATCGGACTACGAAGGCGGCGTGAGCGACCATCTGCCCGTATATGTCGTTCTCGGCATGTGAGGGCGCATGCGGGCGCGGGAAGTTGCTGTTGAGGCAAAAAAAATATATATTTGCCATATAAAAATTGTTGCTATGGCCGAAAAAAGCGTGTTCCGTTACAAGGTGGATCCCCGATATGTAGATTTTACGCAGCGGGTGTCGGTGTCGTCGTTGTGCGACATGATACTCAATGCTGCGGGGGAGGATGCATATAATCTGGGCTTCGGCATAGACGTGCTGGGGGAGAAGAATCTGGCGTGGGTGCTGTCGCGCATGTGCGTCGAGGCCGACGCTCTGCCCGCCGAGTACGACGAGTTTACGCTGCATACATGGATCAGCGATTTCAACCGTCTGGCGTCGACGCGAAACTTTACGCTGACCGACGGCGGGGGCCGCATCTTCTGCCGTGCCGTGTCGCAGTGGTGCATGATAGACCTCACGGCCCGCACTCCCGCTGATATGAACACGATAGCGGGCATGCACGAAGGCGTTATAGTAGACGCTCCGTCGCCGTGCGAGCGGCCGCGGCGCATACGTCCCGTCGACGGGGCCGCGGCGGCCGAGCACCGCGTGGTATACAGCGACATAGACTTCAACCGCCACATGAACACCATGCGTTACATAGACCTCATGTGCGATGCCATGCCCATCGAGGCGCTGGAGCGTATGCAGGCCATGAGGCTCGACCTGAATTTCATGCATGAGGCGCGCTACGGCGATGTGCTGACGCTGTATGTGGAGGGTGGCGGTGCCGGCCGTACGTTCGAGTACCGCAATGCCGCGGGCGAGGCCCTGTGCCGCTGCGCGTTCGAGATCCGCGGATAGGGGCCCGGCGGTTGGAGGCTTGTTTGGAACACATTTTGCAACAGTATGTTCCAAATTTTTTTGTCTATGGATCAAACAGGAAACAAGTATGCCGCGAGCATCGCGCTGTTGAATGACGCCCTGCGCAAGGAGATCGCCACGTCGTTGCAGTACATGTATTTTCATGTACGTTTAGAGGATGCCGGATACCAGTATCTGGCGCAGTATATGTTCCGTATCTCGATTGCCGAGATGCGCCATGCCGAGCATATCGCCGAGCGCATCCTTTTTCTCGGCGGCGATGCCGACATGAATCCCTGCGAGCCCGCGCGGCAGATCACCGATGTGGACGAGATGCTGAAGTTCGCCTCTGCGATAGAGGTGTCCACCGTCGACAGCTACAATGCCGCCGCGCGTGCGGCGGCGGAGGCGGGTGACAACGTGACCTCACGCATGTTTCAGGATATGGCGGCCGAGGAGGAGCGTCATCTCGACGATTTCCGCACCGAGGAGAAGAACCTGCATGAGTACGGCGAGCTCTACCTTACGATGCAGGCCGTGGGCCGCAGCAAGGAGCGGGCGAAAGGGTAGCGGTGTACGTTATCGCCGTCCCGACGGGCGGGACGGTAAAACCGGAGGGCGGGGAGCGGGTATCTCCGCCTTCAGCCGTTGTTCATGCGGGTGCGGCCGGCGGCATGTTATCGTTTCTCTTGTTTTGCAGCCTGTGTTTTCGTATCTTTGTATATGATCAAAAACTGAGACGGATGAAGATATGCCTTCTGGGTCCCGCGCACCCGTATCGCGGCGGTATAGCGACGATCATGGAGACCATGGCGCGCGAGTTCTCGCGCCGCGGCGACGATGTGCGCATCCTTACCTTTACCGTGCAGTATCCCGAGCTGCTCTTCCCGGGAAAGAGCCAGTATGTCTCTGCGCCAGCACCGGCCGATGTGGCGATAGAGCGTGCGGTGAGTACGGTCAATCCGCTGAATTGGATAAGGGTGGGGCGGCGCCTGCGCCGCGAGCGGCCGGACATGGTCCTGATGAAATATTGGACGCCGTTCATGGCACCGTGTTTCGGGACGATAGCACGCATTGCCCGCGGCAACGGTGTGACGAAGGTTATATGCCAGATCGACAACGTCGAGCCGCATGAGCACCACATTACCGACAGGCCTTTCAACCGCTGGTATCTGCATGCGGTGGACGGTTTTGTCTACATGTCGGAACAGGTGCACGGCGAGCTTGGGGCATATACGTCTGCACCGATGCTCTATTCGCCGCATCCCATGTTCGAGAACTTCGGCAGCCGTGTCGACCGCGCGGAGGCCTGCCGCCGTATCGGTGTCGACCCGACGTTCGACTATACGCTCTTTTTCGGCCTCATACGCGACTACAAGGGGCTCGACATGCTGCTTCGGGCGTGGAGCTGCTGGCGTCCCGCAAGGCGCAAGCTGATTGTGGCGGGCGAATTTTACGCTTCGCGCGAGAAGTATCTCGACATTATCTCGCGCGAGGGCCTTGCGGCGGATGTGGTGTTGCGCGACAGGTTCATCCCCGACGACGAGGTACGTTACTACTTTTCTGCGGCCGACGCCCTTGTACTGCCGTACCGTACGGCTACGCAGAGCGGTGTGACGCAGATAGCATACAACTTCTCGGTGCCGATGATCGTGACCGACGTGGGCGGGCTCCCCGAGATCGTGCGCGACGGCCGTGCCGGTGTGGTGTGTCCGCCGACCGAGGCGGGGATTGAGGAAGCCTTGCGCCGCATGTACGAGCAGGGTGTGATGTCGGTGGTCCGTCAGAATATCGCGGCCGAGCGGGAGCGGTTCTCGTGGGGCGCCATGTGCGACAGGATCGAGCAGGTATACGGCATGACGAAACGGTAAACGCATGAAATGAAGCAGGGAGGCCGCAGTCTTTATGGACTGCGGCCTCCCTGCTTTTGGCGTGCCGTGCGCTATTTGCGGATGTTGGGTTCTTCGAGGCGGTAGCCGTACTTGCGGTCTGCGGCCTTGAGCAGGAACGCTATGATGAGCGAGAGCGCTGCGATGAGCGTGAAGGTTATCTCGGGCAGGGTATAGTCATAGGTGTTTGCCGTACCTGTGGTACCCGTAACGCAAAACGTGTCGAGTATCCATCCGATAAGGTTGGGAATACCCCACAGGCCGATGTTCTGTATGAAAAATATCAAGGCATAAGCCGTTCCGAGCTGGTGCTGCGGGAAGATCTTGGCTACGGCGGGCCACATGGCCGACGGCACGAGCGAGAAGGCTATGCCGAGGATCACCATGAGGATTATGGCCACGACCGGCGCATTGATGAAAGGCAGGGCGTACATCGCATGTACGAATATCAGCATCGCGGCACCGAGGGCCATGATCGAAGCGCTGCGGCCGCGCTTGTCGATATAACCTCCGAATATGGGGGTGAGGAAGAGGGCCCCGATTGCGGGCATGCCGGCGATGGTGCCCGTAAGCTGTTCGCTGATGCCGTACTTGCTCATGAGGAACTCAGAAGCGAACTTCTGGAAGGGGAAGACGCACGAGTAGAAAAGTACGCACAACAGGGCTATGAGCCAGAAGCCGCGGTTGGTGAAGATGCTGCCGACGTCCTTGAACGAGAATTTCTCGTCGTCGCCGTCGTCGGTCTGCTCGATCTGGCTGTCGAGTTTGCGGTCCATGACCGAGAATACGAAGAATGCCACCAGACCTCCCAAAAGCAGGCACAGACCCAGCAGTACGGGTGCCGTGAGCCCGAACGAGCGGGCGAGGGGTATGGCTACCGAATACGCCGCCTGCGACCCTATGCGCGCGAGGGCTACCTGTACGCCCATTGCCGTTGCTACCTCCTTGCCGCGGAACCATTTGGCGATGATCTTGGTGACGGTGATGCCGGCGACCTCGGCTCCCACGCCGAAGACGGCATATCCGGCCGAGGCAACCATCACGCCCGACTTGTAGCCGAGTATCGTGCCCGTGCTTGATGCCATGGCCGTCATGGCGTAATATTCGAGGGCCGTACCCACCACCATGAGTATTGCCGCGAGCTTGCCTGTGAAGCGGGCGCCGAAGCGGTCGAGGATGAACCCTCCCCATATGAGCATGAGCAGGAATACGTTGAGGAAGCTGTACGCTCCCGTGAAGAAGCCGAATTCTCGGCTTGTCCAGCCGAGGTCGCTCTCGAGGATGCTCTTCAACGGCGCAACGACGTCGTTTACGAAGTAGGCGGCCATCATCGTGAAGGCCACCACGCCCAACGCCGTCCACCGCATGGCGGCCGAGTCGTTGAGTCTCTTGTAGGTTTGTGTCATTATCGTTTGTGTTTGCAGTTTGTCCGTCCGGTATCCTTGTCTGTCCGCCATTCGGCGGCATTGCGGTATCCCGCTATTGGTCTATCGTACCCGCGGTGTAGTATTTGAGGGCCTCATAGGCGTTCTCTATGCCCAATTCTCCCGCCTTCGACAGGTCGAGGCACCCCTTGCGCGTATCTTTCATGAAGATCTGCACCAGACCGCGGTTGTAATACGCCTCGCCGAAGTCGGGGTTCAGTTCTATGGCCTTCGTATAGTCGTCGTAGGCGTCGGGCAGGCGGCCCGACAAGGCGTGCAGGTTGGCACGGTTGTAATAGCTGTATGCGAAGTTGGGATAGAGCTTTATGGCTTTGTTTATATCCTCTATGGCGTCGTTGTAGTCGTATGTGCGCGAGCCCGAGTTGCGCAGGCGGTTGGCCGGATCGGAGTCGATCGAGATGCGCTGGTAGGAGTTGTCTATCGACGAGATGAAATCGATCATCTCGGCGCGCGTGGTTGAACGGTTTATGTAGAGGAACGGGTTGGACGGATTTGCGGCGATGGCCGACGAGAGGGTGTTGACGGCATTCGTGTACTGCTTTATGAGCGACTGCGTGACGCCGCGCTGGAAGAGCAGCACCCATGACGGGTCGGTCGTGCGCATGCTGTCGAGCAGCGCGCGGTCCATCATTACGAGCGAGTCGGCGGCGATGTCGCTGTCGTCGCGCGAGATGACCAGCAGGGGATTGCCCACCTTTTGCTTGAAGTCCTCGGCCCGCTGCGCATAGTATAGTTTGTCGCGCGCGATGATGGCCGAGTCGGGGTACATGAGCGTGAACTTGAAGAGCTGTATGAGTTTCGGGCCGGCGTCGGTGCTGTTTATGGCCGTAGTCTCGAACGAGTTGTCTCCCGACGTCTTGGCGTCGAACGAGAGCAGCTTGTCGAACTTCTGCGTGGTATCGGCATAGATCGAATAGGTGGAGTCGCTCAGGCGCGAGCGGTATTCCGCTATCTTGCGCTCGGCGATGTCGCGGTCGCTGCGCGCCCCTGCGGGGTCGTTGAGCAGGAATTTCAGGTAGCTGCGGTTGAGATAGGCGTTGGCGAAATCGGGATACAGCGATATGGCCTTGGTGTAGTCATTCACTGCGGCGTCGATCTCTCCCACCTGCGTATACAGGTTGGCGCGGTTGAAATATACCAGCACGTTGTTGGGCGAGTATTCCGCCACGCGGTCATAATCCTGCAGTGCGTTGTTGTAGTCGCCGATCTGCGAGCGTATGATGGCACGGTTGAAATAGGCCATCGAGTTTGTCGAGTCGAGTGCGATGACGCTGTTCAGGTCGTTCAGCGCCAGCATGGGCCGCTGTGTGTCGGAGTAGACCACGGCGCGGTTGAACAGTGCGGGTATGTATGCCGAATCGTACTTTATGGCCGTATCGAAGTCCTGCTCGGCTTCGGCGTAGCGTTTCTGCTGCATGTAGAGCGTGCCGCGGCGGTTGTAGCCGTTGGGGTCCTCGCGGTTGGTGCGGATGCCCGTCTCGAAGTCCTCGTAAGCCTTCAGCGTATCCTTCAGATAGAGGTAGCACATGCCGCGGTTGATATAGGCGTCGGCGACCTTCTTCTCTTGGCGTATGAACATGTCGAAGTCGGAGATCGCCTCCTCGAACTGTTGGTTGAGCAGGCGTGTCACGCCGCGGCTGTAATACGGCCCGGGCAGGTCGGGCCGCAGTTCTATGGCCTCGTGGAAATCCTGCAGGGCATCGTCGTAGTTGCCCAGATGCGAGCGCGTGATGGCACGGTATGTATAGGCGTTGGTGAAGACGGGGTTCTTCTCTATGGCTATCGAGAAGTCGGCGTCGGCACCCAGCAGGTCGTCGAGGTTGTATTTGGCGATGCCGCGCAGGAAGTAGCCTTCATAGGCGTCCTCGTCGAAACGCAACAGCACGTTAAGGGTGTTTATCGCATCCTGATAGTTGTCCTCCATCATGAAACGGCGTCCCATGTAGAAGAAATACTCCTTGTTGTATTGCGTGCTGGCGCTCCATGCCGCAAACAGCACAGCGAGGGTTATGACGGTTTTTCTTATTGCGCGTAGTCGCATCTCAAGTTAGGCTCTCTGTTATTTTCCCTGTCTGTTGTCTGTTATAAAACGTAGCGGCGGGTCACATTATTTTGTCCTTTGCCGACATGGGTCATTGCGGGTCGTATCCGAAGCGTTGGAGCTGCCGTTCGTTGTCGCGCCATCCCTCCTGCACCTTCACGAAGAGCTGCAGGAAGACCTTTTTGCCGAGGAATCGCTCCAGATCCTCGCGTGCGGCCTGTCCCACACGCTTGAGTTTCTCGCCCTTGTGCCCTATGACGATGCCTTTCTGCGAGTTCCGCGCGACGTATATCGTGGCCGAGATGCGGTCGATGGCCGGCTCCTCCTTGTAGGTGTCGATCTCGATCTGGCAGCAGTAGGGTATCTCCTTGTCGTAGTTGAGCATGATCTTCTCGCGTATGATCTCCGAGGCGAAGAACCGCATGGGGCGGTCGGTG
>CASFQF010000120.1 GCA_949296635.1 uncultured Alistipes sp.
CTTCCAGTCGAAGACGAGCCACCACTGCGGCTGCTTCTGCATGTCGTAGAGGTTATCCTTGAGATATGTACGGGCAATCTCTATCTGCCGCACCACCACGGGCCACAGCTCCCGTGCCGTCTCCATGTCGCCCGTCGCCTTCAGGTACTCGAGCAGGGCCACACCGTAGAGCAGGCTGTAATCCATCGTATGCTGGTTATATTGAGGCTCCGGCTCGGGATATTCGTATACCGTGGCATGGAGCCACCCCTCCTCGTCCGCCAGCGCCGCAAGCAGGTAGAGGCAGCGGCGCGTGAGAGAGTGGTTGCGGAACGAGCAGGCATTGGCCAGCGACTCGAGGTAAAGGTCGCCGATCCAGAGCCGCTGGTCGCGCTTGGGCCCGTCCTCGTAGACGGTCTGCATGCACTCCGACAGGGTTTTGAGCCCCGTCTCGTAGATACGTTTTATCATCGGGTCGGTACCCGCGGCCAACTGTGGCGCCTCGCCCGAAGCCGACGTCACCGCCTCGAGCGTGATGCCGCCTATGCGGAAATCGAAATAGGAGGTCGCCAGCACCTCGATCTTGACATAACGGCACGCCACGCGCCGCTCGATGCGTACCTCCGCCGGCAGCCGCATGACGGTCACCGTCTCGTCCTGAAGCCATGCGCGGCTCAGACCTCCCGGGTAGGGGTCGAAGGGGGTGTTCAGTTCGGCCGGCACCTCGGCGAAGGTGAGGCGCAGGCGTATCGGGGCATCGGCCGGCATACCCGTATGGTCTATGCGGAAAGAGAAGTAGCCGGTGAGATGCTCGCCCATGTCCACGATCACCGACTGCCGCTCCTTGAGCGAGGAGCCGTACAACGCCTCAATCGGCTCGGCGTACTCCATGCGCCACCCCTGAAAGGCCGACGTATCGGCCACACTGCGGACAACGGCTGCGGGATGCCGCTCCGTACGCCGCAGTTCGGGCACCGCCTCCGCCGCCTTGCGTAGCCACACGCCGCGCGCGCCGCCCATCCATACCTCTTCCTGCGCCGCGGCCGGCACAACGGAAAGCAGGGCCGACAAGGAACACAGCACCCCGACGGCAAATCGTTTTCCCCTATTCATATCTCGGATGTTATTATGGCAGGCCGGCCGAAACCGCACGGCCCCCCGAACGTACTATTCCTTATCCTTGCGCGGCTCACTCCGGCGGCGGGCCGTACCGCCCGTCGCTCCGCCCTTGCGCTTCATGTGCGAGATGACGCCCGCCAGATACACCTCGATGTCGCGCCGCAGCTTCTCGTAGAGCGGGCACGACGTATAGTTCTCGTTGTCGAGCAGCACGTCGCGTATCGACCGCAGCGAGTTGATATAGTTGCTCATCTCGTTCTTGAGCGGCAGTCCCTGCTTGCGCGAGGAGTTGATCTTCTCGATGGACATGGTGCGCAGGCGGTCGCAGACGGTGTTCAGCAGCACCATCACCACGTTGTCCATGAGCGTATGGCCGTGCATGTAGAGGTAGGTGGTCTCGGGCGTGACGCCCTTCTCGGCCAGCACACGGCCGAAGGCCTCCAGAGAGTCGTTCATGGCGGGGTACCGCTCCTCGAGGGCCCGCAGGCGGCGCGCCACGTTGCGTTCGAGCCATGCGAGCGTCTCGGCGCCGTTGTTCTCGATCTCGAGGTACCCCAGACGCACCGTATTCTTGAAATCGACCAGCGTAAAGACCGACTCCGACCCCTGATGCGCCGAATATGCGTACCACAGGAAGACGGGATAGATCACGCGCGAGTAGTCGGCCAGAAAACGCACGAAATCGAATATATGGCAGTCGTTCTTGGTGGCCTTGACGCAGACGTTGTGCAGCGAGGGGGCGTAGCAGAGGTAGTTTTCGGTGGCGTAGGTGTAGGTGTGGAACATGTACTGCGCCGCGTGTATCTCGGCCGACTGGGACGTGGTGTCGCCGAAAAGGTAGTCGAAGTCCGAATCGACGCACAACAGCAGCTCCTCGCTCGACGAGGGTATCATCGACATGAGCACCTTCTTGCCCTTGGGCAGGTCCTCGCGGTTGGGCACCGAGATCTCGAAACGCACGTACCGGTTGTGGAAGTGGTCGAAGATGCCGCGCCAGAAGGCCACATCCTCATAACCCTCGACGTAGACACGCACCAGCCGCCGCCCGTCGTCGATGGGCTCGGGCAGAGACGAGCCGGCGCTCTTGCGCCGCAGCAGCGCCCCGTATCTCTTTTTTTCGGCCGATGCGCGTTTCATAATTTGTCCCAAAGATAATAAAATAGTAATTTTGCACAAAGCGTCGGAACCCTTTTTGCTTCCGACAGCAGCAAAACGGATCAACACAAATGAACGATTGGAAAGCGCGGCTCGGCATGGTCTACTCCACCGACCCCGACTACGAATACGACACCGGCGCCGAGGCGGAGCCCGCGACGCTGCCGCCGCAGCAGCAGTCGCTGCGCGTATGGCTCGACCGCCGTCAGAGGGCCGGCAAATGCGTCACCATAGTGCGCGGCTTCGTCGGCCGCAGCGACGACCTCGCGGAGCTGGCCCGCATGCTCAAGAACCGCTGCGGCACGGGCGGCTCGGCGAAGGAGGGCGAGATCATAATCCAAGGCGACCGCCGCGACCGCGTCGTCGAACTGCTGCAGCAGGCAGGCTACGGCTGTAAGAAAGCCGGCGGATAACACCCCGCAAGGTCAACGGAAGAAGATGCACATCCTGCAACGTATTTTTATCTACACAGCGGCGGCCGTCACGGCACTCCTCGCCGCACAAAGCGTCTCGGCACAATACTACAGTTGGGGCGCCGACCCCGCACGCTTCCGTTGGATGCGCGAGGCGGACTCCGTCTCCGACGTCATCTACCCGCGCCACGCCGCCGCCATAGGCGCCGCAACAGGGTATTTCGTACGCCGCATGCACCCCTACATATCCTACGGCTACCGCCTTCCTGCCCTCGACCTGCCCTTCATCGTGCACCCGGAGAACATGCAGTCGAACGGTCTGGTGATGTGGCTGCCCAAACGTGTGGAGTTCCTTACGGCACCCGCCGTCGACGGCTACTCGATGCCGTGGATAAAACAACTCGTGGCGCACGAGTACCGCCACGCCGTACAGTACAACAACCTCAATGTCGGCGTGGTGAAGGCCGTGAGCTACCTGCTCGGCGAGCAGAGTTCCACAATAGGGCTCCTCTTCATGCCCCTGTGGATGATCGAGGGCGACGCCACCATGTCCGAAACCGAGGCCTCGTCGTTCGGGCGGGCGCTGCAGCCGCGCTTCACGCTCGAGTTCCGCGCCATGGGCGACATAGAGACCAAATACCGCAACATCGACAAGTTCCTCTGCGGCTCCTACCGCGACTTCATCCCCGACCACTACCAGCTCGGGTACCAGATGGTGGCACACGGCAACGAACTGGCCGGCCGCGTCATATGCGACGAGATCGCCGCATACGGCCCGCGCCACCCGTGGATGGTGGTATCGACGGGCCTGACAATGAAAAAACTCTTCGGCTTCACCACGCGCGACCTCTTCCGCAGCACCTTCCGCTCGCTGGCCGACTACTGGGACTCGCTGCCCGCCGTCGAGCCCACCGCCGAGGCCGTCGCGGCCCCCGCCGTCACCAGCTACACCACATATTCCGACCCGATATGGACGGGCGACGGCCGGCTGCTCCTGCTCAAGGAGGACCTCGGCCGCACATCGCACTTCGTGCTGCTCGACCCTGACACCGGACACGAGCGCACCCTATGCTACACGGGCAGCATATCGACACGCCCCGCCTACGACAGTTCATCGCAACGCCTCTGGTGGACCGAATACCGCCGCAGTGCAATGTTCGACGAGAAGGTCGACTCGCGGCTCTGCTACCTCGACCTTGACACCCTCGGGCGGCGCGGCAGGCTCCGCCCCCGCACCGTCGCGCGCAACGCCCCGCAGCAGGGCAACATACTCTACCCCACGCCCGACGGCTCCGGCGGCATCGCATGGGTGCAATACAACGCCGACGGCATATACGTCATACGCTACCGCACGGCCGACGGCACGGAGTTCTCGCGCCGCATGCCCTTCGGGGAGGAGATACACTCGCTGGCGTGGGACGACAAGACACGGCGGCTCTACTACATCGCAACGGGCAACGAGGGCATGTGGATAGGCACCCTCGACGGCACCTTCGCGCCGCAGTTCGTGACACGCCCCGCATACATAACCATCAGCAACCTGCGGGCGCGCGGCGGCCGCCTCTATTTCGGCTCTATAGCGTCGGGACGCGACGAGGTACACTGTTACGATCTGGACGAGGGGTGCGAATACCAGCTCACCGAGTCGCAGTACGGCTCCTTCGATCCCGCACCCGACGGCAAGGGCCTCATAGCCCTCACCGTATACGACTCGACGGGATACCGTCCCGCCGTACAGCGCACCGACAGGCTGCGCCGCCTGACCGCGTACTCGCCCCTGCCGCGCAATCTGGTCAACCCGCCGCGCAAGAGCTGGGGCACGATAAACCTCGACACCGTTCGCCTCGACTCCACGGCCGCGGCACGGGCCGCCGTGGAACAGAGCCGAAACACCCGCCGTTACCGCAAGGCCGCCACGCTCTTCAACTTCCACAGCTGGGCGCCGCTGTCGTACGACCCCTTCTCGCTGAGCGAGGACGGAGCCGTAAACATGAACCTCGGCGCCACGGTCATGACGCAGAACCTGCTCTCGTCGGCACAGGGGTTCTTCACCTACGGCTGGAACCGTACGCAGGGCTCCGTATGGAAGGGCTCGATGCGTTACTACGGCCTCGGCCCGACGATCAGTATCGACGCCACATACGGCGGCCACCAGAACATATACCCCGTATATGTCTACAACTCGCAGACGCACTCCATCGAGTTCCCCGTACCGCCCGAGCAGGGCCGCTACTACTCCGTCGGGGCCGACATATCGCTCCCCTTCATGATCGACTGCGGCCACCACATACGCTACGTCGTGGCCTCGGCCTCGTGGAGCTATTCGAACGGGCTGGTGGCAGACACGGGACGCCTGCAGATAGGCGAGGGGGGCATCAGCAACGTCGCAACCATAGGCTACAACAAAGGGCTCCATCTGACGGCCTTCTCGCTGGGGTATCAGGAGACGGCACGGCAGGCGCACCGCGACTTCGCCCCGCCGTGGGGCCTCGTCGCCTCGGCCACGTACGCCATGAACCCCGTAAACAAGGGGTTCAACGACCTCGTGTCGCTCTACGCCAAGGTCTACACGCGGGGGCTGCTGCCGCATAACAGCCTCACCGTCGCCGCGGCATACCAGACATCCTTCGGCGGCTTCTCCTCGAGGGACGCCCTCTCCGCCCTCACGTTCAAGGCCACACGCCTCATGCCCCGCGGGTTCTACTCGACACAGATCGAAAACAAACACTACATCGCCGCCTCGTTCAACTACCAGTTCCCGATATGCTACCCCGACGGGGGCCTGCACGGCATCATCTACTTCAAGCGCATACGCGCCAATCTGGGCTTCGACTATGCGCAGTTCCGCCGCACAAGCATATACGGCGACGGCCTGCGCGAACGGTGGCACAGGATCAACTCATGGGGCGGCGACCTCACCTTCGATGTCAACCTGCTGAGCCAGCCCGCCTCGGCCACCGTCGCCATAACGCTGTCGCTCTACCGCCCCAGCGAGGGCGGCACCTACTTCTCGGCCGGCATGTCGCTCCCCTTCTGACAGACCCGCGCACACGGCACGCCCCCCCCCGACGCCGCGCACGTGCACGCGCGCGCCCTATAAGGTGCCAGAACGTCGTATTTTATCGAAATAAATTTATACCTTTGCACGTTGGTGCATGGAGACGCCCCTCACAACCCGATACGAGATGGACATAAAGAGTGCGATAAAGGACAAGAACAACATAATCAAGGCCCTGTGGATCGTGGCCTTCGCCCCCGTGGCGCTCATCTTCCTGATGCTGCTGCTCGCGGCAACGGGACTTTTCGGGCGCATACCCTCCTTCGAGGAGCTCGAGAACCCAAAGAGCAACCTCGCAACCGAGATCTACGGCGAGGACGGCCACGTCATCGGCACCTTCTTCGTGCAGAACCGCTCCTACGTGCAGTACGCCGAGCTCTTCCCGCAGGACTCCTCGCGCATACTCACCCTTGACGGCTACCGCGTGCCGCCCGTGGTGGCGGCCCTCATCGCCACGGAGGACGTACGTTTCCGCAGCCACTCGGGCATCGACATCCCGTCTCTGTTCCGCGTCGGCATCAAGACCGTAATGCTCCAGCGCCACTCGCAGGGCGGCGGCAGCACCATAACCCAGCAGCTGGCCAAAAACCTCTTCCCGCGCGACACGGCAAGCGACCGCAGCAAGGTGGGCCGCACCTTCAAGCTCGTGCAGTCGAAGTTCAAGGAGTGGATCACGGCCCTCAAGCTCGAACACAACTACACCAAGGAGGAGATCGCCGCCATGTACCTCAACACCGTGGCGTACGGGTCGAACGCCTACGGCATAAAGTCCGCCGCCAGCACCTTCTTCGGCA
Organism: uncultured Alistipes sp.; assembly: GCA_949296635.1. Lineage (GTDB taxonomy): Bacteria > Bacteroidota > Bacteroidia > Bacteroidales > Rikenellaceae > Alistipes. The sequence continues at coordinate 6,519 of CASFQF010000120.1, forward strand.
AGACGCCCGACGAACTGAACATACAGGAGGCGGCCGTACTCGTGGGCGTGGTGAACGCCCCCACGCGCTACTCCCCCGTGCGCAACTACGACAACTCGCTCGCGCGCCGCAACCTCGTGCTCGACCGCATGCGCGCCGCCGGCGCCATCACCCGCAAGCA
>CASFQF010000121.1 GCA_949296635.1 uncultured Alistipes sp.
GTAGACCAGCAGGAAGATGCCCCCGCCGTACTTGGCGGCAAGATAGGGGAACCGCCATATATTTCCCAGTCCTACTGCGCTTCCGGCTGCTGCAAGAACAAATCCTATTGAGCCGGTGAAGCTGCTTCTTTTCTTTTCGCTCATATCGTGTGTTGTTTACGGCAAAGGTACTAAAATATTGCCAAAGCGCGGGTACGGAATCGAAAGAGACCGCAACCCTTTTCGGGTGCGGTCTCTTCTGTGGTATTGTCGCGGCCGGGCTCTACCGTGAATCGGCACCGGCACGGATGGCGGCATGTATTACTCCTCGGCTACGACAGACAGCTTGACGGTGGCCTTCACCTCGCGGTGGAGCTTCACCGTAGCCTCGTACTCGCCGACGGTCTTGATGCTGTCGACGGTGATGGCCTTGCGGTCTACCGTAACATCCTTCGCGGCCAGAGCCTCGGCGATGTCTGCCGACGTTACCGAACCGAAGATCTTGCCCTCCTCGGCCTTTACCGTGATCACTATCGGCAGGTTTGCCAGCTTATCGGCCAGAGCCTGTGCATCGGCCAGAATCTTGGCGTCCTTGTGGGCGCGCTGCTTGAGGTTCTCTGCGAGGACCTTCTTTGCCGAAGCGGTTGCGGCCTTGGCGTATCCCTGAGGAATCAAGTAATTGTTAGCGTAACCGGGCTTTACGTTGACGATGTCGTTGGCGTAACCCAGCTTCTCGACGTCTTTGATAAGTATAACCTCCATATTGCTCTCCTCCTCTAATTATTTCATACAATCCGTTACGAAAGGCAGAATGGCGAGGTGACGGGCACGCTTTACGGCCTGTGCGACCTTCTTCTGGAACTTCTGCGAAGTGCCGGTCAGGCGGCGGGGCAGAATCTTGCCCTGCTCGTTGAGGAACTTCTTGAGGAACTCGCCGTCCTTGTAATCTACGTACTTGATGCCGAGTTTCTTGAAACGGCAGTACTTCTTCTTCTTTACGTCTACCGATACGGGGTTGAGATAACGGATCTCGCCGCCCTGCTTGTTATTCTCCTGTGCCATGGTTTACTCCTCCTGTGATTTGTTTGCAAGCTTGGCGCGACGCTTCTCCGAGTACTCGACAGCGTACTTGTCCTGCTTGAAAGTTAAGAAACGAATGATGCGCTCGTCGCGGCGGTAGCCGGTCTCCAGCGTCTCGACGATAGAGCCCTCGCCCGTGAACTCGATGAGGAAGTAGAAGCCGGTAGTCTTCTTCTGAATGGGATATGCGAGCTTCTTGAGGCCCCAGTTCTCCGCATTCACGATCTGACCGCCGTTCTCGGTAATGATACCTTGGAATTTGTCAGCCACCTCCTTCACCTGTATGTCCGAGAGGACGGGGGTGACAATGAAAACGGTTTCGTAATTGTTCATGACTGAATTGATTAAATGTTCGTATGCCTTACGGCGGTGCAAAGGTAATAATAAAATCGTGAAAACGAAACCTGAAGCCGATTTTTTTGTCTTTCATTGTATTCGGATGGTGTCGGGTTTGTTGTTGCTGCAATTTTATTGCAACTTTTGGTGTCAAAAGTTGCGCAAAACCATCCGCAAGGCGTTCTCGCGGGGCGTCTCGCCGCCGCGGCGGAATCGGACGCAGAGCGCTTTTACTGCGTGAAAAGGTCTCCGATTCCCTTCGCCGCCGCGGCCCTCCGCCTCCCTCCGCTGCGAACGCAATGCGGAGGCTTCGGTAAAACGCACAGCGTTTTGTGGAGAGAATTTATTGTTATCCCCGAAAAAATTGCGGCCGCAATACATATCTGCGGTATAACGCCCCGCGTTTTTAATGGCAATTATATTCGCGGAAGAGTATTTCGGGGACGAAGCGCCGTTTTTTCGGCGAAAAGTAGTAACTTTGTCCGAATTATGCGCCGACGCATGCGCGCATGAGAGGCAACGATGACAAAATGAAATTTACGCTTCAACATACAGCCCCTGCATCGAAGGCCCGTGCGGGCCTTATGGAGACCGACCACGGCCCCGTCGAGACCCCCATATTCATGCCTGTGGGTACGGCGGCCGCCATGAAGGGTATCTTCCACCGCGACCTGCGCGACGACGCGCGGGCACGGATAATTCTGGCCAACACCTACCACCTGTATCTGCGTCCCGGCATGCGCATCATGGAGCAGGCGGGCGGTGTGCACCGCTTCTCCACGTGGGACGGGCCCATGCTCACCGACAGCGGCGGGTTTCAGGTCTTCTCGCTCTCCGACTGCCGCAAACTCAAGGAGGAGGGGTGTCATTTCCGCTCGCATATAGACGGCTCGCGCCACCTGTTCACCCCCGAGAGCGTTATCGACACCGAGCGTACGATCGGCGCCGACATCATGATGGCCTTCGACGAGTGTCCTCCGGGCGACGCCCCGCGCGACTATGCGGCCAAGTCGCTGGCACTGACCGAGCGGTGGTTGGACCGCTGCTTCACACGCTTCGCGCAGACACAGCCCAAATACGGACACTCGCAGTCGCTCTTCCCCATAGTGCAGGGATGCGCCTATGCCGACCTGCGCGAGCAGGCCGCGCGCAACGTGCTGCAGTACGATGCCGACGGCTACGCCATAGGCGGTTTGGCGGTGGGGGAGCCCACGGAGGTGATGTATGCCATGATCGAGGTGGTGAATGCCGTGCTGCCCGAGTCGCGGCCGCGTTACCTGATGGGCGTGGGCACGCCGATAAACATACTCGAAGGCATCGACCGCGGCGTCGACATGTTCGACTGCGTGATGCCTACGCGCAACGGCCGCAACGGCCAGATATTCACTTCGGAGGGTACGGTCAACCTGCGCAACAAGAAGTGGGAGGACGATTTTTCGCCGCTCGATCCGGCCGGTGCAAGCTTCGTGGACACGCTCTATTCGAAGGCTTACGTGCATCACCTTGTGGTGTGCGGCGAGATGCTCGGCGCGCAGATCGCGTCGCTGCACAACGTGGCCTTCTACCTGTGGCTTGTGCGCGAGGCGCGGCGCCATATCGTTGCGGGCGACTTCGCGCAGTGGAAGGCCATGATGGTGTCGAAATTGGGGCGGCGCCTGTAGCATAATGACGAAGAGCAGTTAAGATGAAGCTGAAAACCGACATACGTTACCCGGGATTCAAGATCCTCGACCGCTATATCCTGCGGCGGTTCCTGCAGACCTATGCCTTCGCCATCGCCATGATCACGGTGGTGCTGGTGGTCTTCGACTATGCCGAGCGCGTGGACGACTTCACCGAGCTGAAGGCGCCGTTCTCGGCCATCATATTCGACTATTACCTCAATTTCGTTCCCGACTTCATAAACCAGTACAGCGGCCTGTTCACCTTTATCGCCGTGATCTTCTTCACCTCGAAGATGGCGTACCAGACCGAGATCATCGCCATGCTGTCGGGCGGCATGAGTTTCATGCGCCTCATGTGGCCCTATTTCCTCGGGGCGCTGGCCATCACGCTGCTGTCGCTGGTGCTGAACCTGTGGATCATACCCGTGTCGCAGATCAGCTGCGTGGAGTTCGAGCAGAAGTATTTCAAGAGCAACCAGACGGTGCAGTACGACCGCCACATATACCGCCAGATCGAGCCCGGGGAGTTCGTCTACGTGCGGGGCTTCAACCGCGGCAACAGGGCCTCGTACATGGCTCTGGAGCGTTACGACGGGACCTCGATCTCCGAGTCGCTCGAGGCGTCGGACGTGACCGTCGACCCCGAGACGGGCCGCTGGCGCGCGCAGCGGTATATCCTGCGCCATATCGCCCCCGACGGCACCGAGACCTTCGAGCAGCGCCGTGACCTCGACACGCTCATCAACCTCGACGTGCGGGAGCTGGGGCGTGTCGACAAGATCATCTCGACGATGAAGATCGGCGAGCTGAACGACTTTCTCCGCCAGCAGCGGGCCAAGGGGTCGAGTTCGATCAACGTTATAGAGGTGGAGCGCCATACGCGCTTCGCCTACCCGATGGCGACCTTCATCCTGACCCTGATCGGCGTATCGCTCTCTTCGCGCAAGGTGCGCGGCGGCACGGGCCTGCATATAGGTATCGGCATCGCGCTCTGTTTCTCGTACATCATGTTCAACCGCGTCTTCGAGGAGTTCGCCAAGAGCGGCTCCATGCCCGTGGGGCTGGCGGTGTGGACCCCGAATATAATATTCGCCTTCATTGCGGCATACCTCTACCGCAAGGCGCCCAAATGACGTGTGTTATGGATAGATGGGAGATGGCGGCGCAGCGTGCCGCCCGAGCGGAAAGGTTGAGTGCCGAGGAGGCTGCGGTGTTGTGGCGCGAGGCGCCCCTGTGGCAGCTGGGTCAGATAGCCGTCGCCCGCAAGCGCGCCGTAAGCGGCGACAAGGTCTTTTACAACCGCAACTTCCATATCGAGCCGACGAACCTGTGCGTCTTCAACTGCCGCTTCTGCTCGTACCGCCGCCCGAAAGGGAGCCCCGAGGCGTGGGACATGACGATGGCGCAGATCGAGGAGAAGGTGCGTTCGTACGCGGGCAGCGGCGTTACGGAGGTGCATATCGTCGGGGGTGTGCACCCCGTGCACGACATATATTATTATTGCGACATGATCCGCCGCGTGAAGGCGATCCTTCCGCAGGCGGCGGTCAAGGCATTCACGGCCGTCGAGCTGTCGTACATGATCCGCAAGGCGGGCCTCACGACCGAAGAGGGGCTGCGGCTGCTCATCGACGCCGGCATGGAGGCCATCCCGGGCGGCGGGGCCGAGATCTTCGACGAGGGGATCCGCGCGCGCATATGCCCCGACAAGGGCTCCACGGCCGAGTGGTTCGACGTGCACCGCACGGCGCACCGTCTCGGCATCAAGAGCAATGCGACGATGCTCTACGGCCATATCGAGAGTGTGGAGCACCGTATCGACCACCTGCTGCGGCTGCGGGCGCTGCAGGACGAAATGGGAGGACTTAACGCCTTCATCCCCCTGAAATACCGCAATTACGGCAACTCGATGTCGGAGATAGGCGAGGTGTCGGTTATAGACGACCTGCGGACGCTGGCCATGAGCCGCCTGATTCTGGACAACGTGCCCCACATCAAGGCCTACTGGGTGATGTACGGCAAGCAGACGACCGAGGCGGCGCTGGCATTCGGTGCCGACGACATCGACGGTACGATCGACGACTCGACCAAGATATACTCCATGGCGGGAGCCGACGACCGGCGGCCGCGCATGGGGGTGGAGGAGATGCGCGAGATGGTGCGGCGCGCTGGGTTCCGTGCCGTGGAGCGCGACACGCTCTATAACGAGATAGGATAACACGAAGAGATAACGTAAGATTAAGATATGGAAAAACGCAAATCCGATACAGGCAAACGCCGTCAGGGGAAAGGCGGCATAGACGGTGCCATCGAGCGGCTCAGGGAGTCGCCCGTAGTGTATAATTTGGTGTCGATAGTGCTCATACTCGTAGCCATAATTGCGGCGTGCAGCCTGCTGATGATGATCATTACGCGCCACGGCACGCACCGTACGGTGCCCGATTTTACGGGCAAAACGCTGTCGGACGCCGAACGTGCGGCGCGCGACAAGGGCCTGAAGATCATTATCAACGATTCGCTGTATGTACCCACGTATGACGGCGGCATCGTCCTCGACCAGCTCCCCGTCGCGGGCGTCGAGGTGAAGGCGGGCCGCAAGGTGTACGTCACGATCAACTCGTTCCGCCAGAAGGCGGTCACGGTGCCCTATGTTGCGGGCCGCAGCCTGCGTCAGGCGAAGAACATGCTCGAAGTGGCCGGTCTGGGCATCGAGAAGCTGGTTTACGTCGAGGATATGGCGACAAACTACGTGCTGGCGGAGTTCGTCGGCGGCGAGGAGGTCACCAAATCTTCGTCCATAGAGATAGAGATGGGTTCTGGTGTCACGCTGCGCGTGGGCATGGAGCCCGACAAGCGGACAACGATCGTCCCCAAGGCGATAGGGCAGAGCCTGCAGGCGGCCAAGAGCCGTTTGTGGGAGGAGGGGCTCAACGTGGGCAAGGTCACCTTCGACAAGGGCATCGACCTGCTCAACGAGAAGGATGCGCGTGTCTACCGGCAGTCTGTTCCGCACAACGCCTCGGCTATGCTGGGTGCTGCGGTCGACCTTTGGCTTACGCTCGACGAGGAGACTGTCGAGAAGAACAGCGCCGCATCCGACAAGGCGGCCAAGGAACTTTCCGAACAGCGCCTCCGCGAGGAGCAGGAGCGGCAGGACTCGCTCGAGCAGGCCGAGCGCGATGATGTGGTGCGGGCCTTGCGCGAGAGCGGTGCCCTGCACGAGAATGTCACCGAGACCGACGAGGACGAGTTCTTTTAAGCGGCAAGGCGTATGGAGCGTGCGGATGATATGATCGGGGACGGGATGCGTCTGGCTTCGGACGAAGGCGCGGCCGTGAGCCGCGCAGCGGGCGGCATGGCGTCTCCCGAGGTTCGGCCTGCGGCCGCCGCCGACGGGCTCGACGACCTCGACGGGGACGACGACTTCGACGGGGATGTCCCCGCCGGTGATGGCGGGGAGCGGTACGAGCATTTCGCCATCACGGTCGACCGCGGGCAGTCGATGATACGCCTCGACAAGTTCCT
>CASFQF010000122.1 GCA_949296635.1 uncultured Alistipes sp.
ACCGTTACGGGAGCAATCGATCATAACTCCCAAATCCGAAAATGCATTTTCCTCCCGATGCCGGTAGGCGCGGACGGTTCCGAACTGACGCAACAGCACAAGACTACGGGCAAGATCGGCATCGCTCCCGTATTCCACCATTACCTGTTTCCCATCCGATTCAATAGCAATGCCCGGCGCTCCCTGGCGCAAAGTCACACATGTCGGCAGCTCCCATCCAAGCTCTGTCAGCAGCTCTGTCATCATCTTGTCCGTCATTTTGTCTCCCCTTATCGTTTCATTTTCTTCTGCATCTACTGTGCAGGACAACCATGCTCATTTTACTATACATTGAACAGGAAGTCAACAAAAAATGTGCAATCCTACCTAGGAGGATTGCACATTTTGTCTGTTTATGTCTGTTTACAGGCCAAGCTCGGACAGATACTGCCGGCTCTGTGCGGCAGCTTCCAGCGTATCCTGTCCATAGGCATCGTCCTGCTCGACGATCAGGTATTCGGTTCCCGCCTTTTCCGCAGCCGAAAGAATCGCAGGAATATCCTGCATTCCCTGGCCCAGGGGACGGAAGCGGAATGCATTGTCCTCACGTGAACCGCTTTCCATCGGTTTACCGTCCGCATCAATCAACGCATATGCCGGGCCATCCGCCAGTCGCTTGCAGGTGAAATCCTTCAGATGTACGATCTCTACATCGCCACTGTATTTCAGAATGTAGCGGCAGGGATCCTCTCCTGCATACCGTACCCAGCAGGTATCAAACTCAGGTTTCAGCAGCGAACGCGGAATCTGTTCCATCATGTAATCATGGCGGTATTTCTCTCCCACCTTCACAAACTCAAAGTCGTGGTTGTGGTACAGAAGCTGTATCCCGTTTTTCGCCAGCAATTCCCCATTCCGGATAAAGAGCGCTTTGGTCTCTTCCCACGCTGCACTTCCCGGTAGTTTGGCCGCGTCGTACCATGGGATTGCCGAAAACTTTGCACCCAACGTCTTGATATAGTCCACGGCGCTCTGTCCGCCCTCCTCGTAAAAGTCAAGCCCCTGATGTACCGATGGACATTGCAGACCGTTGCTGTCCAGCATTGCGCGAATCTCTTCCGCACTCTTTCCGAAGTACCCAGCAAATTCCACACAGTCATATCCGATTTCCTTCACCGCGCGCAATGTACCGGCCATGTCTTTTTCCATCCGGTCGCGCAAACCAGACAACTGTATTCCGATCCTGAATTTTTCCATTGCTTCGTGTGGTGTTTGGTTGCGCAAAGTCGCGCAGAATGGCTTGTTACTGCAAAGCTAATAAATTTACGGCATATAACCTGCATGCGGCATGGGTGACATGTGCCGCCGCTACCTCGTATCGCCGCCGGCAGCGCCTTTTCTGCCTGCCGCGTTCCATATGCAAACACAACCGCACGGCACCTCCACCGAACGGGGAGGTGCTGCGCAACCTGTGATGCGTTGTCCGCCTGCGGTCCTATTTTTCGAACCCCGCGTCGAAGGCGATGGTCGAGGGCTTGAAGTCTATGCCCTTTACGAACCTGAGCGACTCGGCGGCGCCGTGCTCGCGGTCCATGCCGCTGTCTTCCCACTCGACCGAGAGAGGTCCCTGATAGTTTATGCGGTTCAGCGCGCGGATGATCTCCTCGAAGTTTATCTTGCCGCGCCCCATGCTGCGGAAATCCCAGAAACGCTCCACGTCGCCGAACGGCAGGTGCCCGCCGAAGACGCCGGCCCGCATGGGCTTGTCCGACCACCACACGTCCTTCATGTGGACGTGGAATATGCGGTCGGCGAAGGTGTATATGAACTCCACGTAATCGACGCCTTGGTATCCGAGGTGGCTCGGGTCGTAGTTGAAGCCGAATGCGGGGTGGTAGTCGAGTGCCTCGAGCGCCCGTCTGGCCGACGAGATGTCGAATGCGATCTCTGTGGGGTGCGCCTCGAGGGCGAACCTGACCCCCATATCCATGTAGGCGTCGAGTATGGGGCGGAAGCGGCGCGCGAACTCGTCGAACCCGGCCTGCACGTCATCCTGCGAAACGGGCGGGAACGCATACAGCATGTGCCATATCGGGCTGCCGGTAAAGCCCACGACCGTATCCACGCCCAGCATCTTGGCCGCCTCGCCCAGCCTGATCATCTCGGCCGCGGCCCTCTGGCGCACGCCCTCGGGGTCGCCGTCGCCCCATATGCGGGGCGAGAGGATGTTCTTGTGGCGCCGGTCGATAGGGTCGCAGACGCACTGCCCGAGCGGGTGGTTGGATACGGTGTATAGTTCGAGCCCGTATTTTTTCAGCGTGGCAAGTATCCAGTCGCAGTGCTCGCGGCTCAGTATGTCGAGGTTGAGGTGGTTGTCGTTGCAGGCCAGCTCGAGGCCGTCGTATCCCATCTCCTTGGCCTTGCGGCAGATGGTCTCAAGGCTCATGTCGGCCCATTGTGCGGTGTACAAAGTTACTTTACGTGCCATAATCCTGTGTTTTTATTCGATCCATTTTATCCATTTCTTCTCCTGCTCGTAGCCCGATGCCACGACGGTCTCTATGAACTGCATGCCGCGCACGCCGTCGTCGGCGCCGGGGAAGTCGAGCCATGCGGCCTCGGGCTCGCGTCCGTCGCGTCGCGCCATGACGGTTCGCGCGAAATTGCGGTAGATGTTGGCAAACGCCTCGATATACCCTTCGGGATGCCCCGCGGGCGTGCGTGTGTTGGCCTTTGCCGACGCGCCCATATAGGCGTTGCCGACGCGCACGATCTCCGACGGGCGGTCGGTCCACTTCACGATGAGGGTGTTGGGCTCCTCCTGACGCCACTCTATGCCGCCCTTCTCGCCGTAGATGCGTATCTTGAGCGAGTTCTCGTCGCCGACGGCCACCTGCGACGCCATCAGCACGCCCCGCGCGCCGTTGTCGAAACGCAGCAGCGCAGCGCCGTCGTCCTCAAGCCCGCGGCCCGGGAGGAATGTCGTCAGGTCGGCGCACATCTCGGTGCACTTCAGTCCCGATATGTACTCGGCCAGATGCAGGGCGTGTGTGCCTATGTCGCCCATGCAGCCCGCCTTGCCCGAACGCTTGGGGTCGGTACGCCACGCGGCGTTGCTCCCCGGGTTGAGCTCGATGCGCGTGGTAAGCCACCCCTGCGGATACTCGGTGTATATCTTGCGGATGGCGCCGAACTCCCCCTTCGCGATACGCTCCCGGGCCTCCTTGACCGCAGGATAGGCCGAATAGGTCTGGGTCAGGGCGAGGGTGCGGCCCGTCTGGTCGACCTTCGCCTTGAGCTGTTTGGCCTCGTCGAGGGTGAAGGTCATGGGCTTCTCGATGACCACATCGAACCCGTTGTCCAAAGCCATCATGGCCGGCCCGAAGTGCGAGACGTTGGGCGTGACGATAGAGATGAAGTCCATACGCTCCCCTTCGGGGAGGGCGGCCTCCTTCTCGATCATCTCGGCGTATGAGAAATAGATGCGCCCGTCGGGCAGGAAATACTCCCTGCCCGAGGCCAATGAAATGTCGGGGTGGGAGCTGAAGCATCCGCAAACCAGCTCTATACGGTTGTCCATAAGGGCTGCCGCACGGTGTACGGCCCCGATGAAGGCGTTGTTGCCACCGCCAACCATCCCCATCCTGAGTTTTCGGTTCATAGTATTATTTGATTTATATTGCAGTTGGTCCGTATGATTAAAGTATACCCTATGCACCGCAACGCGGCACGCCGCCATCCGTCAGGCGGAGAGGGGCGGCACGCCCTGCCGGCGATCCGCCGCAACGGCCCGCCGCCGCGGGAAAAACCGCTCCGGAGGCCGGCTCTGCCGGATGCGGGGCAATACGGTATTCATCCGGCGCAGGAGCGGCAGTACGCCCCGCCACGTTTCCACATGTACGGACATGTCTGCGGTCCTCCTTCCCCCTGCAATACGGCAATGCCCCCTGCCGCGGAATGGCCCTGCATCCATACCGCATCCAAACAAGAGCAAGTTAAGAAAATAATATCGGATTTCAAAGTGCGGCGGCATTGCGCAGGGGCCGTCCGAACGCGCACGTACGCAAAGGCACCGTGATCCGCACACGTGTATCAACCGGTTACGTCCGCATGCTTCCATTCGAAGCCCTTTCATTCCGGCAGGCCGGCATGTGCCTAAATACCTATGCTGTATGCTTATGGCCCTGCCGTGGAAGCGCCCCGACCGAACCTTCCGCTGGAGGATCTCACGGCGGCAGCGCACGCGGCGGACGGGTGACGCCACCTTTTTGCGCGCACGTCCGGGGCGCGGCGAAAATCCGAAAAATACGCTATCACATACGGGTGCCGGGGGTTCGTCCGCAGGGCCGCGGGAACCGCCGCGCACGGCCATCCTGCCGCGCTCCCCGCGCAGATCAGTCTATCTCCACGAGCTCGTAGCGCTGGCTCCCCATGCCGAGGGCTTCGGCGTGGTCCAGCGTATGCATGCCGCGGCGCGAATCTATACGCTCTATGAGGTGGATCTTGCCGTGGTCGTCCGACGACCGCACCAGATCTGTGCAGGCGCGGTCGAGCGCCACGGGGTCGAGCGACGCCAAGATGCCTATGTCGCCCATTTCGGGGTCGGCGGGAGAGGAGTCGCAGTCGCAGTCCACCGAAAGGTTGTTGGCCACGCTTATGTAGATGATGTTCTCGCCGCAGTGGTCGGCCACGGCCTTGGCCGCCTCGGCCATAGACTCGAGGAACGCCTCCTGCGACGGGTTTCCCCAGCTTGTCGTGCTCGCGCCCGCCGAATGTATCAGCCGCTTGCCGTTCGAGGAGGCGATGCCGATGGACATGTTCTTTATGGCGCCGCCGAAGCCGCCCATGGCGTGGCCCTTGAAATGCGACAGTATGACGGTAAAGTCGTAGTCCAGAAAGTTCTTGCCCACGATGTCGCGCGTAAGGTGCCGGCCGCCCGTCACCGGCAGCTCCGCCTCCCCCTCGGCATCCATTATGTCGACTGCGGCTATGGCCGTGAACCCGTGGTCGGCCGCCGCCTTCAGGTGGCTCTCGGTGTCGGCGCGGCCGCCGCCGTAGGCGGTGTTGCACTCCACGATGGTGCCGTTCACCTGCTGCACGAGACCCTTGATAAGGGCGGGCTGCAGGAAGTTGTGACCGCCGGGCTCCCCCGTCGACACCTTCACGGCCACACGCCCGCGGGCCTTGCGCCCGAGCGCCTCATATATCCTGACCAGATTCTCCGAGGTGATCTCACGGCATAAATACACCTTTGGAAGCGCACCGCTGTCCGACGGTGTCACAGCCGGAGCGGCCTTGCGGACGGGTTGCGCACCGGCACCGCCGGCTGCCGCAAGCGTCATCGTCATCAACATGGCTAAAATACTATTTTTCATATCATAAAATCATTTCCGCCGCACCGGAGGACCCGATGCCGCCTAAAAATCGAAATTGAACCCCGCCGACACCGTCGCCCGCGGCATGGGGTAACCGGCGTTTATCTCGTACCTCTGTGCCAGCAGGTTCTCGCCCCGCGCCCATATCTCCAGCCTGCGGGCGGCGCGGAACGAGGCCCGCAGGTTCCACAGCACGAAGCACTCCTGCACCACGGGATCGGTCTGCGTATACAGCCCGGCGATATACTGCACCCCTGTCGAGACCGTCCAGCGGCCCCGCGAGAAGCATGCGCCGCCGTAGAGCTTGTGTTCGGGGGCCGCGACGACGGGGTTCTCCATGTGCAGGAAGCTGTAGTTCGCGTCCGCCGACCAATGGAGGCCTATACGGTACGCCGCCTGCACCTCCGCGCCCGCATTACGTATCTCGCCCGAATTGAGGTTGAGCATGCCGCTGCCATTGGGGTTGGGCAGCGTCTGTATCAGGTTCTTGCCGTCGATGTAAAAGATGTTAACACCGTACTCGAAGCGCCCCTGCGCGAGCCGCTGCGAGAACGACACCTCGTAGTTCCACATCGACTCGGGCTGCAGGTCGGGGTTCTGCGGCGGGAACATGTACATCTCGCGCAGGACCGGATAACGAAATCCCTTCGAAGCCGAGATCTTCAGCTCGGCCGCATGCGGGAGATGCACCGCCAGCCCCGCCTGCGGCACCCACTCCGTACCAGCGCGCGAATGACGGTCGACACGCAGCCCCACATCCAGCGTAAGGCGCCGCCCAATATCCTGACGGAAGTCGACGTAGCCCGCAAGCTCGTATTCGTGTTTGTCGACGAGGGGCGATGTCGTCCCCGCGCTCTCCCCGCCCGCATACTCGTTCCATGCTCGGCCGCCGTAGCGGAACCAGTCGAATCCCGCGGTGATGCGGGTCCCCGCAAAGAGGCTCGCGCTCTGGTAGAGCGACAGCCCCATCATGTCGTCGCGCGAGACGAAACGCTCGTCGCGCGGCCCCTCGCCCGCCGAAGGGGTATAGCCGTCGTTTATGCGGTGCGCGCCCCAGTTGTAGAAGAGGCTCACGGCACCGGAACCCTTCCCATAATCGTTCTCCACGGCAAAC
>CASFQF010000123.1 GCA_949296635.1 uncultured Alistipes sp.
GGGCGTAACCATCATGTCGGTAAGGCGGGCCTTGGGCAGGGCGACGAGGTCGACGTCACGCGAGATGCCGCTCAGGCGCCACAGGTCCTGATCCTCGAGGTACGAACCGTCGCACCAGCGGAAGATCTGCAGTGCTATGAGGTTCTCGCCCGTGTGTACGAACTTGGTGATGTCGAACGACGCGCTCAGGTGGCTGTCCTCCGAATAGCCGACGAACTTGCCGTTGACCCATACGTATACGTTCGAGACGGCGGCGCCGATGTTGAGGTATATGTCGCGGCCGGTCCAGTCGGCGGGGATCTCGACGGTGCGGCGGTACGAACCCACGTGGTTCTGCTCCGTGGGGACGTTGGGCGGGTCGTTACGGAAGTTGTTGCGCCAAGCGTAGCCGACGTTCACGTAGATCGGGTCGCCGTAGCCGTTCAGCTCCCACATCCCCGGCACCTCGATGGGGTTCCATGCGGCGTCGTTGTAGTCGGGCGTGTAGAAGTCTGTAGGGCGCTGGTCGGCATTCTCGACCCAGTTGAAACGCCAAGTGCCGTTGAGCGACATGCGGTAGGGGTAATCCTTGTCGCAGTATGCTCCCTGTGCGGCCTCGGCCGTGTCGAAAATCTTGTAGTAGGCGTGCATCGGGGCACGGTTGATCTGGTTTACCTCCGAGTCGTGCCACTCTGTGAAGGTCTGCGCACGGAGCGATACGGCCGCGAGGGCTGCCAGAAGCAATAAAGATGTTCTTTTCATTGATTTGATTTTGATTGTTATGGTTAGTCTTTCAAGTTTATGGTTCACTTTTTATGGTTCATGTTGTGCGCTCATGCCGCGCAGGCTGCAGCCTACCTTTTCTTTACCGCCTCGATGCGCGCCGCCACGGGGTAATGGTCCGAGGGGCAGCGGCGTTCGTAGCTGCGAAGGCGTATCTCCTGCGGTGCGGCCTCTCCCTTCTGCGCTGCGGCATCCTCGCGCGGCGTCCAGTACCCGTCGGTCAGCACGGCGTAGTTGCGCACGGCGAAGGCCGGTGAGACGAATATGTGGTCTATGCGGCTCTCGGTGTGGAAGTCGGGTTTGAAGCTGTTGAAGGTGCCGTTGCGGGCAAAGCGTTTCTCGGCCGCTTCGAACGAATCCTTCAGCAGGCCCGATGACACGAAGGTCAGGTATATCTCGTTCGTCTGGTCGACGTTGAAGTCGCCCGTTATGATGACGGGCTCGCCGCCGCACATCTCGCGCACCTTGCGCACGATGAGTTTCGCCCCTTCGCGGCGCGCCTCGACGCCTATATGGTCCATGTGGAGATTGAAGTACCAGAAACGCAGCTTTGTCTCTCGGTCCTGAAGACGTGCATAGGAGCATACGCGCGGCAGGGCTGCGTCCCAACCCTTCGATCCCGCCACGTCGGGTGTCTGCGAGATCCAGAAGTCGCCCGCGTCGAGCAGACGGAAGCGGTCGCGCTTGTAGAATATGGGCTCGTGTTCGCCGCCGTGGATGCCGTCGTCACGCCCCACACCGACATAGTCGTATTCGGGCAGTGCGGCCAGCAGGTCGTCGAGCTGGTTCTTCTTGATCTCCTGCGCGCCGAATATGTCGAAGTCGATCCACTCGACCTGCTCGCATATTACGGGGCAGCGTCTCTGCCAGCCGTTTCCGTTGCGGGCATCGCCCGCGTTGTCGTTGCGCATGTTGTATGTGCCTACGGTGAGTGTTTGAGCCCCCGCCGCAGCGGCGAGCAGCAACAGGACGACCGTAAACAGACTTTTTGCTGTGTGTAGTGCGGTTTTCATATAGGTTGTCGGTCTTTCGCCTTCTTCGTATTCGGACTTTTGCCGCGTCTTTGCTCCGTCTGCGCCTTGTCTCTTTCAGACGGGCTCTATCCCTCTTGTGCGGTTGTCGGCCGATCTTCGGCTGCAATGACCTTAAATTATGCGAATATAACAATAAATGTGTTATCTGCAAAAAAATATCGTCAAGACGCGACGGCCGTTTCTGTGCGACGGCAGCCTTGCGAGACAATGCTTTGCGTTGTGGTGCAACGGTATTGCCTTTGTCGGTCAAACGGAAAAAGAGGAACGTCTCCGCCGTGGCGTTGTTTGCGGGTTGAATGTCACATGTCGCCCCTGCGCTTGTCGATCTCGTTCAGGGCGAAGGCGTAGGCTCCGAGCGAGATGGCGGTGCTGGTGCCGATCTTCGAGACCATGACGCCGATGCGTTTCTGCGGGTCGTATACCACTTCGCGGTCCGAACCGTAGACCTTCAGCGAGCGCGACTCGCCGCGGGCGAAGCGTGCGAACTGCTCCTCGTCGTCCAGATCGTAGACCTTCATCTGCACGCGGTCGAGGATGCCGCCGTCGAGAGAGAAGAGACGCCCGCGCAGCTGCTCCAGAAGCGAGGGCATGATGTACTTTGCCGCTGCTGTTATGCCGCCGCCGATGACAATAAGTCCGTCGATAAGGGTTACGGCCGTAGCCATGGCGTCGCCCGCGACCTCGCCCATCATGGCGAACGAGCGGCGGGCGGCGTCGCTGTCGCCCGCCCGCTTGCCCTCGGCTATGTCGAATATGTCCTTGGGTTCGAGCGTGGGGTCGTCCGTGCCCGACAGCTGGGCGTATACGCGCTTTACGGCGCGTACGGCCACGCCCTCCTCGACCATCACGTCGGGCATGTTCTTGTGTTTGAGGCAGAATGTCTCCACGCACGAGTTGTCTCCCACGTGCAGTTCGCCGTCGGAGACGAATCCGAACCCGAATCCCGTGCCAAAGGTGTATCCCAACAGGTTGCGGTAGCGTTTGCTGCTGCCGACCTTGGCCAGACGGCCGTTCACGTCGGGCAGGGCGCCGGCGAGGGCCTCGCCGTAGGCATAGAGGTCGGCGTCGTTGTTTATGTATACCGGTATCCCGAACTTCCCGTGCAGGAAAGGCCCGAGTGCCACGCCGTCGCGGAACGACGGGAAGTTGGGCAGGTGGCCGCCGATGATGCCGTTGGGGTAGTCTGCGGGGCCCGGGAAGGCGAAGCTGATGGCTGCGGGCGGCGTGTCGAGCGCCTTGATTACGCGGTTGAACCCTTCGACCATCGTGGCCAGACAGCGGTCGAGGTCGGCGGCGTTGGCCGGCATGGTTATGGGGTCGACGACGAAGCGGTTTGCCCGAACGGCGCCGAATACGAAGTTGGTGCCGCCGGCATCGAGCGTGATGACGGTGCGGTTATCGTTTCTGTACATTGTCGTGTCGTTTTAGATTGAACTTACGCAAAGGTAATGTTTTTGTGTGAAAAAGCGGCGGGCCCGGGCTGAAAATGCTTTGTCGCGGTATTTCGGGGGCAAACGGAGGCATTGTATTTTTTTATCCGTATATGCTGTTTCGATAGGTCCGCCTTATTGCCGCGGCGGGGGCAGCCCGGTATGTGTTTCTGTCGTATTATTTTATCGTACAGTATCCGGATGCGGGACATGCCGGGTCGGATACGGCGCCGCCGCGGTGGCGGATACGATGTTTTATCTTATTTATATATAGTATGATATGGCGGCATGCCGCATACGGGTGCCGGCATGGTCCTTCGGGGCTGGGGAGAAGGTAAAAAAGGGCTTATATTTTATTGAAAAAATTTGTTTTGTCGGAAAATGTAGTTATATTTGCAACGTAATCGGCCATTGTGAGTGGGCGCATGCGATTGATTCGCAAACGATTGGGACAGAAATTTTTTGCCGATTGCGGACATATTGACGAAAAAAAGCGTTAGCTTTACTCTGGTTTGCTGAAACTTAGACACTTTTATCGAACCGCCGAGGAATAAAGTTTGCGCTCACGTTGGTTTCAACGTGGGCTTTATTCTTGATTTGGGCGGATAGGTAGTCTAAGACCTCAGCAAACAAACACAGATTTAGTCCACGTCTTTTTTTGTTGTCTCTAATGTCGAGAGAGGGAGAATTGAACACTTTTATGTTTAACCTTTTATAAACAACAAAAAATGAAGAAAACAACTGTGATTGGGGCCTATGAGGCTCCTGAGGTGAACGTTGAGTCGATCAACGTTGAGAAAGGCTTTGCACTCAGCATTGAGGAAGGTGGTCAGATCGATCCTTTTGCTTAATAAAGAGCCCCTTTGAAACTTAGACAAATCTTATTAATCCGCTCAAATCAAGGAATTATGAAAAAACTTTTATTATGTGCATCTGCTTTTGCGCTTATGCTTGGCAGTTGCTCTAAAGACGATACCGAGGTTACCTCAATAACTGGTGACCGTGGCGTCGTTTTCACTGCTACAATGACTATTGGCAATGATACCCGCACCGGGATGAAAGAGGATGAAATCGATGCCTCAAAGATTGTATATACGTGGGATTATGGTGATATGGTCGGGGCAACTGTCAAAGGTCTTGATCTTGTAACACCATTTGTAAATATAGCAAAAACTGGTGCAAATGCAGAATTCGATTATCGTGCAGAGGCAGTGAATTATGTAGGAAAAGGTAGTGAGGTCTATTTAGTATATCCTTATAGAGAGGGTAATACCGTGGATGCGGATGGAAAAGTCAAGATGACGATACCTGCAAAGCAGACGTATCGTGAGGATTCATTTGCTCAGATGGTTGCCCCCGCTGTATCTTATACAGATAATTTTACTACAGGCAAAAACTACACGTTTAAGGCTGTGTCGTCGTTTATTCGTGTACCGTTGTATGGTGTAGGTACGATAAAGAGTTTGACGATGCAGATAAAGAATAGTGCTACCGCGGAGAAAATTACCGGTTCTGCATTAGTCGATGTAGCTGCAGAGGTTCCGGCTCTTGGTGCACCTACCGAAGATACAGGTGATATAATCACTCTTGATATGGGAAAAGGTGGTGTTAAGTTGAGCTATACGGAGCCTACTTGGGTTGTATTTGTGATCCCTGCAGATGTTGCTATAAAGGCAAACACGGACTTCGAATTCAAGGCTACGTTTGACGATGCTACGACTTCTACATATACGGTATCTATTCCTTCTACGTATGGAGACACTTCATTGGCAGTAAATACTGCAATGAAATTGAGCATCGGTGCTTATTTCGGCATGGAGGACAAGGTTCTGATCGGGAGCAATGCCGAGTTTATAGAGTATCTTTATGCTGTCAGCAAGGGTACGGGCCACCCTGCGGCAACGGATTACGTTAAGGATGCCGCTTTCAAGACCGCCATACTTACGGGCGACCTCAACTTCAACCGATATGACGCCCGCAACGATATTAACGGTGCTGACGATGTCCTGCAGGCCGCTCTGATGGAGTATATGACCAATGGCAATGCCGTTTCTTCGATTGCAGCGGGTGCCAATATTGATGGCGCAGGTTGCACAGTGTCAAATCTGGCAGTAAAGGGTAACGGTATTTTTGCAGGGGCTGCAGCATCTTTGAAGAATATCACGTTCTCGAATACTACTGTAACCCCCGATGAAGGTGAGAGCAATCCTGTATTCTTCGGTGCGCTTCCTGCTGAGTGTGAGGGTGTCACGGTTAGCGGTGGAACTCTTGTCACTAAGGCGGAGAATGCTGCGGTTCTGGGCGAAATCGTGTTGGGTGATCTGAATAAGGTTACTGTAAAGAGCTATCCCAAGAACAGAGGTGCTTCCGTATATTACGCAGCCAAGATCACGCTTGGCGCAGACGTGGATGATTCGGATAAAGCCGTGAGAGCCTATTTCAATAGCAATTACCGTCGTTTCGGAGCCATTAAGGCGACGTCGGACGTTAAAATCAGCGGTGTTACTACTGACAATGTGCGGAACCTTCTCGCAGCTATTTCGTATGAAGGTTCAGATAAGGCTATTTCGGTTATTGATACTAAAGGTACCAGCTATTGGACTGGCGGCGTAGCCGAGTCTGTAGCGGCAGGTACGACGATTAAGACTGCGGAGCAGTTGGCATACGTTGTTAAGAACGGCGGGTCAAGACTTACCTTGGGCAACAATATCAATCTGCAGGGTGAGGAAGGCAAGGTTTGGACGGTAGCCGGTAAAAAAGTTGCTATTGATGGTGGTAGCAAAACCATAACGAATGCGAAGATCGGAGTTGTAGATGCTGGCAGCGCCGTAGCCACCGGTTATTATTCACTTCTGGGTAACAATGTTACGGTATCGAACCTTACGGTATCGAAAGTCAAGATTGATGTCGACAACGTTACCTCAAGAGCTTATGTAGGTGGTCTCGGTGTTACGGGTAGCGCAAATGGCGTTACGGTATCTGACCTGTCTATTAAGATTGGATCGAACGTCAAGGCTATCAATGGCAATGTTATCGGCGGTCTGGTATCGACCTTGTCGGCTGCATCTGCAGGTAATGTAGTTAAAGCCCTTACGATAGATCTGGGCGGCAAAGAGGGTGTGACCGTAGGAGCTCTGTTCGGTATCCTTAATCGTCAGAACCTTCCCAAGGACAAATACATCGATGGCAATAGTGTAGTATATGAAAAAACTGCTGCGGTGAAGTATCCTTTGCTGGGTGCATGGACCGTGTATGGTTCTATAGATGTTGCGGCTTGCAGCGTCTGCGAAGGTGATGATCTGACCAATCTGACCAATCTGACCAATCTGACCGTTTCGACCGAAGAGAATCCTATTGCACCTGTCGTAGGTGTAATTACGTTCAATCCTGCTAATGTGACTCCGGGTACTCAGATCTTGTTGAATCTCGATGATTGTTCTACGCCTTATTACAGTGAAATAAAGAACGCTGTAGATTACGCATATAACGTTAAGATAAACGGTTCCGACGTTGCTGTTTATAAACCTGAATAATCACCTGATCTCTCGGGCCGCTGCGCGATAGGGCGTGCGGCGGCTCTTTTCCAACAGATGTTGGGCCGGATGTCCGACATAACGGAGGGCGCCGGTAACGACAAATCTCGTTCGGAAGGTTCGCCGGACGTGCGCTGTATATGCCGCTCCGAATGTTGAGGGTGAGGCGCGGCGTGTTTTTCCCCTGTGCAGTGCGAGGTGACCCGACGGGCTGGATTCATTGATCCCTATTTTTAGTCGGGGCCGTGTGATGAGCGCGGCCCTTTTTTATCTATCAAATTTCTACATTGGTTTATTTGTGTGGAACCCCTGCGGCGAGACCTTGCCGCAGGGGTTTCTGCGTATACGCACCGGCGGGTTGTATACGCGCCGCGTGCGGGGGTTATCCGAGGCGGCACACCATTGCCAGATCGCAGCGGGCATCGCCCGTGCCGAGGTCGAACCCCTCCGAGAAGTCGAGCGGGAACCGGCTGTCCTCGAATCCCAGACGTGCATAGAACGTCTTTAGTCCCTCGTGCGAGGGTATGAGCATGGCAGCGGCCATGCCGCGGCGGCGTACGGTGTCGACGGCCTCCTCGACGAGCGATGAGGCGAGGCCGCGGCCGCGGTGTGCCTCGTCGGTGGCAATGGCGTAGAGGTATCCCGTGCGGCCGAGCGAGGTCTCGATCTCGACGATGTGGAGCATCGACACGATGTGTCCCGCCCCGTCGCACCGCACCAGCATGTTTTCGGGCCGGTATACCTCCGTCAGGAAGAGGTCGATGAAGGCACGGTCGTCGCCGAAGACCCGCTGCCACAGCTCGCGGCACTCGATCTCGCGCGGCGTGAGCGCCCGCAGTGTCATCTTTTCCTGCATGGCGGCGGGGTGGTACGACAGTTTCGAGCGGCGCAGCCCCGTGAGCCCCATGTCCTCCTCGCGGTTGACCTGTGTGTAGCCTTTGGCGGCGAGCGCGCGGGCGAAACAGCGGTTTATCATGGGGAAGACACCCTCGTACGACGAGTCGGCCTTTTCGATATGGGTACAGAATACCTCCGGCGTGATCTGCGACCCGTATGTGAAGGCCGCCATGCGCCCCTCGACGCGCAGCACGCCCCCATAAAGGCCCAGCACGTCGTAGGCGTCGAAGGCGCGGCGTATGGCCCGCTGCTCCTCCGACATCTCGTATTCGTGTTCGGCGCGGTGTTCCGTGTCGCCGGCCTCGGCCGCCTCCTTGCGCTGCTGCCACGACCGTTCGAGGCGCAGGCACTCCTCTATGTCCTGCGGCCGCAGCTCCTCGAACGTGTAGTCGAAGAGAGACTCGAAGCGGTTGACATGGTTGCGCTTGGGCTGGTATTTGCGCCCCGTGAGGCTGCACAGGTCATCCAGCGAATATATGTAGTCCTGATAGTCGCGGTTGTCGCAGATGGCGAAACATTCGCTGCCGCGGCGCACGCACCCGTCGGCTTCGTCTCCCGACCCGAAGATCACGGGCGTGCCGTCGGCGCGCAGGCCGTAATGTGCGTCGGCCCATGCGGCGAAGCTCTCGGCGCAGCGGCGGCACATGGCGATCATGCGGTAGG
>CASFQF010000124.1 GCA_949296635.1 uncultured Alistipes sp.
GGACCGCCTATGTCGATATTCTCGATGGCATCCTCCATCGTCACATCCGGCTTGGCTATGGTCTGACGGAACGGATAGAGGTTCGCGCACACCATGTCGATGAACTCGATGCCGTTGTCCTTCAATGCCTGAAGATGGCTCGGGTCGTCGCGGCGCGCCAGCAGGCCGCCGTGCACCTTCGGGTGAAGCGTCTTGACACGGCCGTCGCATATCTCGGGGAAGCCCGTGACGTCGCTTATGTTAATCACCTCCACGCCCTTGTCGCGCAGCAGTTTCATCGTACCGCCCGTGGCGATAATCTCCCAGCCGGCAGAACGCAGGCGCTGTGCGAACTCCACCACGCCCCGCTTGTCGCTGACACTGATCAATGCTCTCATATCAAACAGTTTTATTATTTCAACAATTTGTTTATCGTATCTATATACAGTTCGTGCTCGATGGCGTGAATCGCCGCCGTAAGCGCCTCGATGTCGTCACCCTCGTACGGCACGGCCCGCTGTGCTATGATCCGCCCGCCGTCGAGCGACTCGTCGACATAATGTATCGTCGCCCCGTAGACCTTGACACCGAACGCCAGCGCCTGCTCTATGGCGTGCGCCCCCTTGAACGAGGGCAGCAACGACGGATGCAGGTTTATGATGCGTCCGCGGTAGGCCTCGAGCAAAGTCTCCCCGACGATGCGCATATACCCCGCAAGGCATATCAACTCCACTCCGGCAGCACGGCACCGCTGCACGATCTCGCGCTCGAAGTCGGCCTTCGAGGCATACTCCTTGGGCGTAAAGACAAAACTGTCTACCCCCATCGCCTCGGCCGCGGAACATACGCGCGCCGCAGGCTTGTCGCATACCATCAATGCCACGTCGGCGCAAATGCGCCCCTCGGCCGCCGCACGGGCTATGGCCTCGAAGTTGGAGCCGTAGCCGCTTGCGAATACCGCTATCCTGTGTTTTCCCGTCATCGGCCGCTACTTTACGGTTACGCCCTCGCCGGCAACTATACGTCCTATGACCGAAGCGCGCTCGCCGTGCGAGGCGAGTATGTCGATCGCCTGCTGCGCCTGCGAGGCGTCCAGAGCGATGACCATACCGATGCCCATGTTGAAGATATTGAACATCTCGCGGTGCGCCACCTTGCCGTACTTCTCCAAGAAACGGAACACGGGCAGTATCTCCCACGTGCCCTCGTCGATCTCGATACCCTGACCCTCGCTCACGATGCGCGGGATGTTCTCGTCGAAACCGCCGCCCGTGATGTGGCTGATACCGTGCACGTCGCAGTTGCGTATGACGTCCAGCACCTGCTTCACGTAAATCTTCGTGGGGGTAAGCAGCACCTCGCCCAGAGGACGGCCTCCCAGATCCGCATGCGCCTCATGCAGGTCGAAACCGTTGTCGGAAACGATCTTACGCACAAGGCTGAAACCGTTCGAGTGGACACCCGTCGAAGCTATGCCTACCAGCACATCCCCTACCTTCACCTTCGATCCGTCGATCAGGCGCGCACGCTCCACGACGCCGCACGTGAAACCTGCGATGTCGTACTCGCCGCCGCCGTACATCCCCGGCATCTCGGCCGTCTCGCCGCCGATGAGCGCACAGCCCGCCTGCCGGCAGCCTTCGGCAACACCCGCAACGATAGCCTCGATCTTCGCAGGCTCATTATGCCCTACGGCCACATAATCGAGGAAGAAGAGGGGCTCGGCACCCTGTGCCAGCACGTCGTTCACACACATGGCAACGGCATCGATACCGATCGTATCGTGCTTGTCCATCTCGAAGGCGATCTTGAGTTTGGTACCCACGCCGTCGGTACCGCTCACCAGAACCGGCTCCTTGACATTGAGCGACGCCAGATCGAACATGCCGCCGAAAGCGCCTATGTTGCCCATGACACCCGGGCGCGAGGTGGAAGCTACGTGCGACTTGATCCTGCGCACCACTTCGTATCCGGCTTCGAGATTCACGCCGGCCTTTTCATAACTTACAGCCATAACTTCTATGTTTTTGCATTAAAATTTTCCATCCTTGTTGGCCTCCTCCAGCGTCGAGTACAACGCCGTGGGATACTTGCCGTTGAAACATGCCATACACATGTCGTCGCGCGAGCGTGCCGCCTCGAACAGCGCCCCCTCCGAAATGAAGGCCAGCGAATCGGCCCCTATTATACGCCGCACCTCCTCCACGCTCTTGCTCGCGCAGAGCAGTTCGTCGTAAGTCGATATATCCACACCGTAGAAGCATGGATGCGTAATCGGCGGGCTCGCTATACGCACATGCACCTCCGTCGCACCCGCCTCGTGCAGCATGTCGACTATGCGCTTCGACGTGGTGCCGCGCACGATCGAATCGTCGACCAACGCCACACGCTTGCCGTTGACGATGCTCTTTACGGCCGACAGCTTCATCTTCACACCCTTCTCGCGCAGTGCCTGCGAAGGTTGTATGAAGGTGCGGCCTACATATTTGTTCTTTATGAGCCCCATCTCGTACGGCAGGCCGCCCTCCTCGCTGTACCCCATCGCCGCGCTGAGGCTCGAGTCGGGCACACCGACTACGATGTCGGCCTCGGCCGGAGCCTCGCGCCACAGCAGGCGTCCCGTCTCCTTGCGGAAGGCGTGGACGTTGCACCCCTCTATGTCGCTGTCGGGACGCGAAAAGTAGATATACTCCATGGCGCACATCTTGCGGCGCTTGTACTGCGAGTAGTCGTTGCTGCGCAGCCCGTGATGGTCGAGCGAGACGATCTCGCCGGGCTCGACGTCGCGGACGAACTCGGCCCCAATGACATCGAAGGCGCAGGTCTCGCTGCTTACGACCCATCCCCCGTTCAGACGCCCCAGCGACAGCGGGCGCAGGCCGTACTTGTCGCGGCAGGCATATATGCGGCGCGGCGTCATTATAAGGAAGGCGAAAGCCCCCTCGATCATGTTCAGCGCGTCGATAATGGCATCAATACGCTGCTCCTCACGGTTGTTTTTCTTCATCAAGTGAGCCAGAATCTCACTGTCCGAAGTCGAATGGAACAGGCTGCCGTTCTCTTCCAGATAATGCCGCAACTGTTCCGAATTGACTATGTTGCCGTTATGCGCCAGAGCGAAATTACCCGTATAGTGGCGGAAGGTAAAGGGCTGTACATTGTCCAGTCCTCCACCCCCTGCGGTCGAATAACGTACGTGGCCTATGGCCACCGATCCGGTAAGGCGCTCCAGCTTTTCTTTTGAAAAAACCTCCGTAACAAGCCCGAGCCCCTTCTCTCGCAGCATCGTCCCCCCGTCGAATGTGACTATTCCGCACCCCTCCTGCCCGCGGTGCTGCAGGCTGTGCAGTGCGTAATAGGTTATGGATGCGGCATCGGGCACATCGAAAGCCCCGAAGACACCGCACTCCTCGTGCAGCGAATCGAATATTTGCAACCTATCCATCTCTTCCGAAACCATAACAATCATATCCTTGTCCGTCTCCGGCAGCATACTGCATATACGTCAGCCCTCCGCCTCCGCACCCGAACCGCCCGTTTCACGGCCCTACCTGCCGCAATCACCTGTTTCTCTCCCTTTCGGCTCCCGCAAGGCGTCCGTAAACCTCCTCGTAAGCCTCGATCACATGGCCCAGATCTCGGCGGAAACGGTCCTTGTCGAGTTTTTCATTAGTTTCCATATCCCACAGGCGGCAGGTGTCGGGGCTCACCTCGTCGGCAAGGATGATCCTACCATCCTTGGTGCGGCCGAACTCCACCTTGAAATCCACCAGCATGATGCCAACCTCGGCAAAGAGGCTCTTCAACAGGCCGTTGATCTTGGCCGCCATATCGTATATGCCGTGCAGTTCGTCATAAGTGACGATACCCAACGCTACGGCATGGTGGTCGTTGATGAGCGGGTCGCCCAACTCGTCGGCCTTGTAGCATATGTCGTATATGACATTCGGCGGCACGGTGCCCTCCTCGATACCGAGGCGCTTGGCCATAGAGCCGGCGATGACATTGCGCACGATCACCTCCAACGGGATGATCTCCACGCGGCGGCATAGCTGGTCACGGTCGCCGAGCGTCGCGATATAGTGGTTCTCGACACCGGCATCGCGCAGGTACTCGAAGACTATGGCCGAAATCTTGTTGTTCAGCACGCCCTTGTTGGCAATGACCGCCTTCTTGACGTTGTTGAAAGCCGTAGCATCATCCTTGTAGCGGATGATAACCCTCTCTTCGTCATCGGTAAGACTTATCCGCTTCACATTACCCTCGTATAGTATCCCGCGCTGTTCCATATAATACAAAAGCTACTTTATAATAAAGTCGACCAATATCGGCAGATGGTCCGACGGACGGTGGAAATGCGTCGCCTCGTCACGTACGGGATCGCGCGTATAGTCGTCCTCGACCACGTATGCGTCGCTTACGGCACCGTACAGGTCGGGAGTGCAATATACGAAATCTATGCGCGCCTTGCCGTAGGTCGTAGTGCGGAACTCTCCCGCAAACCGCTCGCCGATTATATCCACATAGGGCGTATTGCGCAGTATGTACTCTTGCACCATCAGGCGCGAGTCGTTCTCGGGGTATCCGTAGAACCAGTTATCCTTGGGCGAACGCGAGTTGAAGTCGCCCATCATCATCCAGCTCCCGCGTTCCGGCTCCGGAACCGAAAGGATCGTATGCCCGCAAATGTACTCCATCTCCATGCGGCGGTATCTGTCGCCGCCGTTTTCGGCCTTGCTCGCCTCGCGGTCCGCTGCCCGGTATGCGTATGCCTGCGGCCACGTGTGCAGGGTTACGATGTTCACCTTGCGGCCGCCGCACTCGATGCGTGCATGGCATGCGCCGTGCGTCACCACGCTGTCCGGCTCCTCGCCCACTATATCGAGCACCTTCTCTATCGGATATTTCGAAGTGATCACCTGCGGATAGTCATCGCGATGGCCGCTTTTCGTCCAATACGAATGGCCGTACCGCGCCGCCACCTCGCCCCAATTGTCGGTCAAATATCGTTTCTCCTTGGAACAGTATTTGTCAGTATCGTTCTCGTATATGGTCTGTGCTTCGCACCAGACACATACATCGGGATCATAACGCTTGACCCACTCGACGAAGTTGGCGTAATTGCTGCCCTGATCGGCCCACATGCCGTTCTGGATATTCCAATAGAGCACGCGCAGCCGTGTTTCGCCCCTGCAGCCGATACATATCACGGCCGCGGCAACCGCGGCGGTCACAGCCGCCGCATGCGACATACGGCACACGGCCCGAATCAAGGCTCCGGCTCTCATCCCGTCAGATTCCCTTGAAATAATTTACCGCATTGGCGAATATCTCCTGCACCTTGTTGCCGGCGATATTCTTGAAGAGGCCCTCCTCGTAACGCTCCGTGTGGCCCATCTTGCCGAGGATATGCCCGTCACGGCTGATGATACCCTCGATGGCATAGCTCGAACCGTTGGGATTGTACGGCGCACAGAGCGTAGCCTCTCCCGCAGGATCGACATATTGGAAAGCCACCTGACCGTTGCGGAAGAGCTCCTCGGCCATCTCGTCGCTCACGACGAACTTGCCCTCGCCGTGGCTCACGGCTATCGAGTGCAGCTCGCCCACCTCGAACGACGACAGCCACGGCGAGTTGACCGTAGCCACGCGCGTCGAGACGATCTGCGAGACATGGCGGTTTATGTCGTTGCGGAAGAGCGTGGGAGACTCCTTGCCCACACACCCGAGGCGTCCATATGGCAGCAGGCCCGACTTGACCAGAGCTTGGAAGCCGTTGCATATACCCAATATGAGGCCGCCGCGGTCGAGCAGGGCATGGATGGCGTCCGTGATCTTGCGGTTGTTCAGCACGTTGGCGATGAACTTACCGCTGCCGTCGGGCTCGTCGCCCGCAGAGAAACCGCCGCTCAACACAAATATATGGCACTCGTCGATCATGCGTTTCATCGTATCTATCGAGGCGAATATATCGTCGGCCGTAAGGTCGCAGAAGACGCTTGTCGAGACACTCGCTCCGGCCCTCTCGAAGGCCTTGGCCGTATCGTAGTCGCAGTTCGTGCCCGAGAATACGGGGATATACACCTTCACCTCCTCGACAGGCGTGCCCGCATACTTGACCTCGCGGCGCTCGGGCATGCTCGCACATGTCGTGCCGCCCTCGATACCGCGGTCGGGATACACCGAGCAGAACCTGCGCGAGTTGATTTTCTGCAGATCGTCCACCGAAAATTTCTCGCCGTTGAACACTACTTCGGGCTTCGACACGGTCATGCCGATCTTTTCCGCCGCGGGGAAAATATCTATATCGC
>CASFQF010000125.1 GCA_949296635.1 uncultured Alistipes sp.
CGGCGTTTGCCGATATTGTCGAAACGGGTGATACTGTCCTCCCCCGTGCGGAATGTCGGCTCATCGGTATGCGGGGTGTCGTCTTTGTCGGCTATCGAGTCGACCTTCTTGCCGGCACGGTTGGCCGCGAGGATTTCCCGCACGCGGGATGTGGGTATGGTCACGACGTTGACCATGGCATCCTTGCTGCTGCTGAAAGTCATGGTGTGGGCCAGAATGTCGGTCTTGACAAGGTAGTATTCGCCGTCGATGGCCTGCAGGGGTTCCTTTACGCGGGGGATGGTTTGGCGTGCGTCGGCATAGGCGTCGTATTCGTACATGAGGCAGCACTTGAGCTTCGAGCACTGTCCCGCCAGCTTCTGCGGGTTGAGCGATATGTCCTGCACGCGGGCGGCGTTGGTGGTGACGCTCGAAAAATTGGATACCCACGATGCGCAGCACAACTCCCGCCCGCAGGCGCCGATACCGCCTATGCGGCCGGCCTCCTGACGTGCGCCGATCTGCTTCATCTCGATGCGTATATGGAACCTCTCGGCGAAGACCTTTATCAGCTCGCGGAAATCCACGCGCCCTTCGGCTATGTAGTAGAATATGGCCTTTATCTTGTCGCCCTGATATTCCACGTCGCCGATCTTCATGTCGAGGCCCATGTCTGCGGCTATCTGGCGCGCCTGTATCATGGTATCGTGTTCGAGGGCTATGGCCTCTTGCCAGCGTTCGATGTCGTATGGCTTGGCCTTGCGGTATATCTTCTTGTATTCTCCGTTGAAAGGCGTGAAACCCGTCCGCCGGATCTGTTTGGCCACCATGTCGCCCGTAAGCGACACGATGCCTATGTCATGGCCGGGCGAGGCCTCCACGGCGACGATGTCGCCGCGTTTGAGATTCAGGTTGTTGACGTTCTGATAGTACGAACGGCGCGTATTCTTGAAGCGCACCTCGTATATATCGGTCGGTATATTGTCGGGATACTCCTCCAGCCACGGCGTCTCGTGCAGTTTGAAACAGCCTTCGACCTGCTCGACCTTGAGTTCCGAGTCGCAGTCGCAGAGGCGGAAGCCGCGTCCCATCTCGGGTATATGTTTTTTAGAACAACTCATCTGTATGCGAAAATTTGTGTAAATATATGAAAAATATTTCATATTCCGGCCATATCATCCGCTCTTTGCGCCTGTTTCCGCAGCCGGCATGCCGGCTGCCGTTCGGTCGGGGCTATCGCCCGAATGCGCGGTTTCTGTTTTCGAGGGCGGCCATGTCGCGCCGCAGGCGGTACGTGGTAAGTGCGGCACAGCATGTAAGGCCGGCGATGAGGCCGAGGATCAGACCTTTGGCCTCAAGCCCGCACGGGAAGGCGAAGAGGTATCCTGCCGGAATGTTTATCAGTACGTACGAGACGAATACGATGGGCATTATGACGCGCACGTCCTGCAGACCCCGCAGTGCGCTTATGGAGAGCGTCTGCAGGCAGTCGGGAATCTGGAACAGCGATATGTATATCAGCAGCGTCCCCGTAAGGCGTATCACCTGCTCGTTCGAGGAGAAGAATGCTGGTATGGTGTATCGGAACGCCACGAAGCATACGGCGGCCGTGACACACCATACGAGCCCCAGATGGTAGGCCGAATATACCGTGCGGCGCAGGCGGTGGAAGTCGCCGCGCCCGAAGATGTGCGAACAGAGTATGGTGTTGGCCGAGCCTATGGCCAAGACGATCATGAACGTCGTCTGCATCATGTTCGTACATATCTGGTAGGCGCTGATGGCGTGGGCGCCGAACGACAGCACGAGTATGTTCGTTACGACGAAAGCACTGGCCTCCATGAACATGTGGAACGCTATCGGGATGCCTACCTTAAGTATCTCCCACATTGTGCGCAGGCGTATGGCCGCGCGGTCGAACACACGTATGAAATGCCTGAAGCGGGGGCTGAAGAGTACGTACCCGCCGATCATGAGGCACATGCAGCAGCGTGCCGCGAAGGTGGCTATACCCGCGCCGACGGCACCCATGGGTTCCATGCCGAACTTGCCGAATATGAGCATCCAGTTCAGGAAGATGTTTATCATGTTGCAGGTGATGATTACCGCCATGGCGATACGGGTGTTGCCTACGCCTTCGAGGAACTGCTTGAAGGTGCAGAAGACGATTATGGGGACCATACCCCAGATAAGGGTGTCGTAGTAGGGCAGGGCAGCCTCTATGACCTCTGCGACGGAGGCGTCGCCGCCCGAGTCGATCATGGCCATACCCATCCACTGCATAAGCGGGCGCACGGCCACGAGAATACCTGAGGTTATGATGCCTGTGAGCGTGAAGAGGATGATGCCGTTCAGCAGCAGGTGCGAGGCGTGGCGTTCGTCGCCGCGTGCGAAATGCTCGCCGACCAGAGGTGTCAGACCGAAAGAGAGACCCATGGCCGTGATGAATATGATGTAGAAGACGCTCGTGCCGAACGACACGGCGGCCAGAGGCGTGGGGTCGTCGCCGCCGTACCATCCCACCATGGCGGTGTCGGCCAGCTGTACGGTGATCTGTCCCACCTGCGAGAGTATGACGGGCAGGGCGAGCCGCAGATTCTCCTTGTAATACGGGATATATGTTTTGAGGCAATACGGGATATATGTTTTCAGAGAAATCATAGCGGCCGCAAATGTAGTAAAAAAACGGCTGATTCGGGCCTTCGCGGCCCGAGATATGGCGGTGTGCCGGGCACATAAAAATATTCGCAGAACGGGCAGTTCTGCGAATCATTCATTTGCGTATTGCGGCGCCTTTACGTCAGAACGCCTCGTTGACGTTGAATATGAAGCCGCTGGTGTGCTTGCCGAACCCGTAGTCGATACGTATGTTCACGCGGTGCTTGAACTCCCAGCGGAGCCCCACGCCGTATGTGGGGAGCATGTTTTTCCAATTGAACTCGCTGAAACTCGGGAATACGGTGCCGCAGCCGCCCCATACGGTGCCGCCTATGCGCTTGTATATGCGCTGGCGCAGTTCGGCCTGACACGACAGTATGTTGTTGTCGATATAGCGTCCTGCGTAATAGCCGCGCATGCGGGTGCTGCCGCCGAGCTGCTCGCGCAGGACCCACGGCGTATCCTTGCCGTTGAAGCGCCCGTATATGTCGGTTGCGAGGATACCGCCCTCCCATAGCCTGTGGTAGGTGTCGAATATGAGCGTCGTGCGTACGAGGGTCTTGTCGTAGGTGCCGAGGAACCGCGGGTATGTGGTCACTTCGGCCATGGCGTATATTCCCTTCTGGGGGTTGGGTATGAAGTCGCGGCTGTCGTACTGGAGCGACAGGCCTATGCCTGTGAAGGTGTACGACATGGCCTGCCCCTGCAAATAGGCCGGATTGTCGATCTTTTTTATGTTGGCATACGATATTTCGCTTCTCACGCCGAACAGCAGGCGGTCGACGATACGGTAGAGATATTGTATGTCCACCATCACCTTGCGGCGCGTGTAGTCGATGGGCGGGTTCTCGGCGCAGGCCGCGTAGTCTATGCCCCAGAACCGGAGCGGCTGGTTGGCGAAGGCCACCTCGTAGGAGAGGCGCGAGCGGTTGCCCTTGAAGTAGTTGTTGCCGCTGACGGCGATCACGTAGAGGCCCGATACCGATATGTTGCCCATGATGTTCACGTCCGAAGGCTTCATGATCGAATCCGTACGGTCGAGGCGGTAGAGCCCCGATGCCAGACCCCCTATGCCGAAGCTGGCTTCGCGTGTGTATGAGGGCGAGAGGACGAAGCTGACGTCCAGTTTCTTGTCGAAAGTATGGTCTTCGTTGCCTTTGAATAGTTTGTGCCAGTAGCTCGTACGTTTCTTCTGCTGTTTGCCGCCCGCGGTATCGGCTTCCTCGATCGGGGAGGCGGTATCCGACGCTGTGACTGTCGTATCGGCCGCATGCGACGGTGCAATAGCGCCGTCTTTAAGACCCGTGTGCTTGACGGCCGGTAACGATGACGATGATGCACGGCTTTCAGACGGGAACATGCGGACGGCGGATTCGGGATCTCCCGTCCCCACGTCGTGCGATGCGCGCGCGTAAGCAGTCACTGTCGAGAGAAGCAATAATGCAACGATAAAGATGTTTCTCATGCCAATTGTTTCCGTGCGTTAAAAACTGCGCAAATATATGACAAAATTGCAATGTAGCAAAAATCGTGACCTTTGACTCGACATATCAGATATTTTTGTCCCCGTAGAGATGAAAATGCCTGATTCCGTGCATGTCGTCGGCCGTGAAGGCGGTGCAGGAGGATTTGTAATTTTTAGTCTTATGTGGTATCTTTGTAGGCGCGGAACGCATATGCGGCCGATTGCGTGAAGAAACCAACATTACCCTAATACCTATGATTATAATTGTACGATTTACCGGTGTTGCCGTTATGGCTGCCGCCATAGGTGCGGCATTGTGCCGATGCGGCGGAGACGCTGCGGCTTGCGGTGACGGCACAGCCTTGCGGCCCGTCCCCTTTCAGCAGGTGACGCTCGAAGATGATTTCTGGCTGCCGCGCCTCAAGACACAGAAACACACCCTTGTCCCCTTCGCTATGGGCAAGACGGAACCTGCGGTGGAGAATCTCAAGCGTACGGGCGCATATCTGCGCGGCGAGAAGACGGAGCCGCTGCTGCCTTTGGCGCGTTATGTGGCGTCGGACCTCTTCAAGGTGATGGAGGGTGCCGCATACCTTCTCACCGTCGAGCCCGATGCCGAGCTGGAGCGCCGGATGGATGAGATAATAGATATAATAGTGGCTGCACAGGCGCCGGACGGCTATCTCTACGAGCCTCATATAATGGGTACGGCCATGGTGAACGGTTTCGACGGCGGTACGGGCGACAAGCCCTACTCGTGGGTGGTGCACAGCCATGAGCTCTACAACATGGGGCACATGTACGAGGCGGCCGTGGCATATTATCAGGCTACGGGCAAGCGCAAGTGGCTCGATGCCGCCGAGAAGAGCGCCCGCCACATAAACCGCGTATTCTTTGAGGGTGACCCCGCCTATAACGGGGGCAAGCCCGTAAACCAAGCCCCCGGGCATCAGGAGATAGAGCTGGCGCTTGTAAAACTCTTCCGTGTGACGGGCGACTCGCTCTACCTCGGCATGGCGCGCCGTTTTCTCGACATACGCGGCGTCACGTACCGTCCCGACGGCGAGGGCGTGATGGCCCCCGACTATGCGCAGCAGCACATGCCGGTCCGCGAGCAGCGTACGGCCGTGGGCCATGCCGTACGCGCTACCTATATGTATTCGGCGATGGCCGACGTCGGGGCCCTTACGGGCGACACGACGCTCCGTCCGGCGCTGGATGCAATATGGCACGACATTGTCGACCGCAAGATGCATATCACGGGCGGTTTGGGCGCCGTGCCCGGGATCGAGGGCTTCGGCCCGGACTATGTGCTGCCGAACAAGAACACATATGACGAGACGTGTGCCGGCGTGGGCAATGTGTTTTTTAATTACCGACTGTTCCAGCTGGAGCGCGATGCCCGCTATGTCGACGTCGCGGAAGTGGCCCTGTATAACAATGTGCTGGCTGGAGTGAACATTGCGGGCGACCGTTTCTTCTACGTCAACCCGCTCGAGGCCGACGGCCGCAAGGCGTTCAATCAGGGGCACCGCGGCCGTTCGCCGTGGTTCGGCACGGCATGCTGCCCGTCGAATCTGGCGCGGCTGATCCCGCAGGTGCCCGGGATGGTCTATTCGCAGACCGACGACGAGATATTCTGCGCCCTCTATGCGGGCTGTTCGACCGCACTCGACCTGTCGTGCGGCAAGGTGTCGCTTACGCAGCGTACGGAGTATCCATTCTCGGGCGATGTAGAGATCGAGGTCGATCCTGCGGCCGACGGCGCCGAATTTACGCTTTGGCTGCGTGTGCCGACATGGTGTACGGGCGAGGGGTTCGTCCCGGGCGACCTTTACCGTTATGACGACGGCATTGCATGCAAGGCCGAGGTGAAGGTCAACGGCCGCCGTATACGTGAGCGTGCCGTCCGCGGTTTCGTGCCCGTGCGGCGCAAGTGGCACAGCGGCGACAAGGTGTCGCTGTCGCTCCCGATGCCCGTGCGCAGCAGTGCGGCCGACGAACGTGTCGAGGCCGATGCCGACCGCCGCTGTATCACGCGCGGCCCGCTGGTATATTGCGCCGAGACGGCGG
>CASFQF010000126.1 GCA_949296635.1 uncultured Alistipes sp.
ACGAAATTCACCACTGCCTCCGTTAAAAAGCCCTGCTCGATCAGATCCTCAAAGGAGGAATGGCCGCTGCGCTTGCTCAGCTTATGATGCTCCTCATCGGTAATCAGCGGACAGTGAACATATACCGGCACCTCCCAGCCGAAGTTCATCCCCGTGACGACCATATCCTCCGCCGCCGATCGGGTCAGCTCACCCCGCCCGCGCATCGCCTCAAGGGCGCGCAGCACGGCAGGCAGAATATCGAGGCACACGGCGTGCGCCTTACGGTCGTGGAACGATATGTCGCCCCAGACGCTGCGCGGCGGTACGGTATATATGTATGTCGCGGTACCCTTGTCCCAATGCACCGTCTCCGCATCGGACAGCCGTTCGTAACGGTAGTCGAAGGTGGGGATGCCGACCCACAGGGCGCTGCCGTAATCCTCCGACGCGGGGTTGGCATTGCGCAGGTGGAGGTAGAAGGGCGCCTGCGCCGTATGCAGCGTCGCGTCATACGTACCCTCCGCCATACGGTTCCCGCACCCGACAAGCCGCAGCTCCATCTCCAGCGTAAGGCTCTCCATCGCCCCGACGCTCGGCGCGGGGTCGAAATCCTGCTGTATAAGGAGATGGGGCCACTGTTCCCCCTCCCTGCGCGGGGCATCGTACTCGGCCGAGGCGGTTATACCCAGCACCAGAGTGCCGTCGTCACGCCGTTCGACCCTCTTGCCGGCATTGGCATAGCGCACGGCACCGCCAGCGCGCTCGGGGCGCGTGCCCGCAAGGTCATGGCGGCTCCACCATTGGCACATCTGCCACGCCGGCGCCGTCCCCTCCGCAAAGCGGAGCGTGTCGACATTCGTCGCGGCGAAGCCTCCGCCCGCGGTGACCGTCTCCGTACTCACGGGCGCAAGGGCGAACCCGCCGGCGAAGGCCGCATCGGCGATCAATTCGCGCACCTCGGCTGCATCCGCGGCCTCTGCCTCCGAAGCGCCGCCCGCCGCGCCGCCACCGCCGCATGCACAGAGACAAACACCCGCCGCGGCCGTCATAATGGCCGCCGCGCGCCGCACATACGCCGATATGTGGATCACCGCCTTCACCGCAATACCATATCTGTCATTTACCGTCCCGTCGAGCCGAAGCCGCCGGCACCGCGTTCCGTCGTCCCGAGTTCCTCGACAGGCTCCCACTCCACCTGCTCGTGTCGCGCCACGACGAGCTGCGCGATGCGTTCACCCGACTCGATGGTAAAAGGCTCGCCGCTCAGGTTCACGAGGATCACCCGTATCTCGCCGCGGTAGTCGGCATCGACCGTACCCGGAGAGTTCAGCACCGTGATGCCGTGCTTGGCCGCAAGGCCGCTGCGGGGGCGTACCTGCATCTCATATCCCGCGGGCAGCTCGACATAGAGCCCCGTAGGTATCATGGCGCGCTGGAGCGGCGCGAGCGTGACGCTCTGCTCAAGGTCGGCGCGCACGTCCATCCCCGCAGACAGGGGCGTCTGGTAGGCAGGCAGCGCATGGCGCGAACGGTTTACTATCCTTACCTTCATAATGCTATCTTTCATTTTACGTTATCATTCTCATCCGCGGCGGTGCACCATCGCCATGGCCAGCGCCCGCACGTCGATCTTCTCGCGCCGCACGGCATAGAGGCAGTAGAGACAGAACAACACCATGTTGACCGCATACTGCACGGCCGCGGACGCTCCGGCATACCGCGCGAAGAGCTCGCTCGCAGCGAATAGCGCCAGCCCCGCGGCCACATATCCCGCGATGCGCCCCGTCTGGTAGGGCGTGGGATAGTAGCGGCGGTTGAGCGCATAGCTCACGGCCACCATCGCCCCCTCGGCAATAAAACGGGCCCACGCCGCGCCGTAGTATCCCCACCGCGGCACCAGCGCCACGTTGAAGATGACGGTGAACAGAAGCCCCGTAAAGGTTACGTATATGGCGAAGCGGGTCTTCTCCTCGCGCTTGTACCAGAACGACAGGTTGAGCCACACGCCGCTCAACACGTTCGCCCCCAGCACCACGGGCAGGATGAAGATGCCCTCGCGGAAGTCGCGCCCCACGATCAGCGCGAAGAGGTCGCGGAAGAGCGCGATGCCGAGGAATATGGCCATCGACACCATGACGTAGTATTTCATCGCGGCGGCGTTCGATTCGACGAACTCGTCCTTGCGGAAATTCGCAAGGAAGAAAGGCTCGGCCGCAAGGCGGTACATCTGCGTGAAGAGCGTCATCACCACGGCGATCTTCGTAATGGCGCCGTATATGCCCAACTGTGCCATGGCGCCGTCGGGCACGAGGTACTTTATCATCTGGCGGTCGATGAACTCGTTTGCCGTACCGGCAATGCCGCCTATGAGCAGCGGCAGCGAGTAGGCGAATATGCGTACCAGCAGGCGGCGGTCGATCACGGGGCGCACACGTTCCGTCGTACAGAGCATCACCGCCAGCGTCGCCACGCTCGCCGCGAGATTGGCCACGAAGACCCACCCCACACCGAAAGATGTTTTATACAGCCCCGCCGCGGCGAAGGCGAAGGCCAGAGCGACGTTTATGCATACGCCCAAAGCCTTGAGCAGGACATACCGTCCCGCCTCGCCCCGCTCGCGCAGCCGTGCGAAGGGTATCATGGCCGCCACGTCGAAGAGGATGATCGCCGCCGCCAACACCACATACTGCGGGTGCGCCACATAGGCTTCGCCCATAAGGCGGGCCGCGCCGCCGCGGAACACCGCCACAAGCAGCAGGAACACCGCGGCCGCCGCCAGCGTCGCGCCCCACGTCGTGGCAAAGAGACGGCGTTTTGCGGCGGCAGTGTCGCCCCCCGCCTCGTCGGCCTTGGCCGCAAAACGGAAGTAGCTCGACTCCATGCCCATCGTGAGCACCACCAGCGCGAAGGGTATCAACGCATATATGTCGGTGATGATGCCGTACTCCTCCTGCCCCAGCCACCGCGTATAGAACGGGGTGAGCAGGTAGCTCAGGAAACGCACGACGATGGTGCTGATGCCGTATATGGCGGTCTGTTTGGCTAATTTCTCAAGCATCGGGCTTTGTCTCACGCCTCTGCGGCCGCCGTCGGGCCGTATAAAGGCATTGTAACTTGCAAAGTTATAAATATTATTCGAAACGCCCGCCTTTCACCGTGCAAAAGCGTGCAAAACGCCTCTGTGGCCGCATTCTGCCGAGAGCAGGACCGCTCCGGTACGGCATGCCCCGCGGCATCCCGCCCCTGAACACGGCGCCGGCGCCCCCATCCCGACAGCGGTACGACACTCATGTCGCGAAAAAAAATATTGATATTCCACAGAAAAGATATACCTTTGCATCGATCGGGCCCCCGCTCCCGCGGGCGGGGTTAAAAGGGAATCCGGTGCGATACCGGAACAGTACTCGCTGCTGTGAGTTCCGCCTCGCAAGAGGTACCGCCGTGCACTACGCCACTGACCCGTCGGTCGGGAAGGCGCACGCCGAGGAACGAGTCAGAAGACCTGCCCGACCGTAAGATTGCGCCTGCGAGTCTCGGGCAGGATCGAAAGGAACCGGAGAGCCTGTGCCTCTCCACCCGCGCCGCGGCGACGGCCGCGCAAGGGATCACGGATACCGCCGCGCCGTATGCAATGCGGTGGTGCGTCCCGTACCAGCCCCTTTCATATCCTCGCACCCGATACAGCCTCCGGCCGCAGTCCACGGCCGGAGGCTTCCATGTCATGCGCCTGCATACGGCAACGCCTGCCCCGCCCGTGGAACCGATACGGAAACAAACGACATACACGCCATGAAACGCCTTACGACTTTATTCCTGCTCGCGACCGCCGTCGGACTTGCCGCCTGCAACAAGGACGGTGTCATCACCGCACGGCCCGAACCAGTCATCACGCTCGATTCGCCCGACGGCATCTATACCGTCAAGGCCGGCCGCCGCATAACCATAACCCCCGCCGTCGAAAACGGCGAAGGCGCCTCGTTCGAGTGGCTGATCGACAACAAAACAGTCGGCACCGACGCCGTCTACACCTTTTCGGCCGAAGAGGCCGGCACCTACTACCTGCTGTTGCGCGTAACAAACGAGACGGGCAGCGACGAGGCGGAGATGCGTATCGAGGTGCTGGAGCTGGCGCCCCCCGTCATATCGTTCCCCGAGGCCGTGGACGGCGTCATCACCGCCGCCGCAGGCGGCCAGACCGTCATAACGCCCTCGGTGGCAAACGGCGAGGGTGCCGCCTACGCTTGGCGCCTCGACGGCGAGGCCGCCGGCAGCGGCACAACATACACTTTCCGCGGCGACGCGGCGGGAGACCACACCCTGACCCTCACGGTCGAAAACGAGGACGGCAGCGACGAAGCCTCGGTGACGGTGCGCGTCGTGGAGTACGCGCCCCTCACGGTGGTGTTCCCCGCACCTTCGGCCCTGTACGGCGAAGCGGGCGTCAGAACCGTAGCCGCAGGCCGCACCCTATATCTGCGGCCCGTGACGGAGACCGCGGCCGATGCCGCCTATGAGTGGAGCCTCGACGGCGAGGCCGTACCAGCCGAGGCCCTCGCGGAAAACGGAGCCCTCTTCCCCTTCACGCCCGACGCCCAAGGCGGATACGAGGTCTCGGTGACGGTGACCGATGCCTCGGGAGCCCGCGGCACGGCCGCGGTCAGGGTCGTGTGCTGCGCCGAGGAGGGGACCTATCGCCGCGCCGTCACGGCCTCGTCGCAGAGCCGTCCCGACCGCATCTACGAATACACGGCCGCACCCGGGCAGTTCATCAACGAGCCCCGTTCGGGCTTCGACGATGTCGCCACGCCCGAGGCGGCGGCGCAGTATGCCGCCGCACGCTTGGACGAGGAGCTTTACGTCTCGCTCGGAGCGTGGGGCGGCTATATCGTGGCAGGTTTCGACCACAGCATCGGCCGCGGCACAGGCGGCGAGTTCTCCGTTTCGGGCAACATGTTCGACGGTTCGTCGGAGCCCGGCATAGTGTGGGTGATGCAGGACACCAACGGCAACGGACTGCCTGACGACGAGTGGTACGAACTCAAGGGCTCGGAGTCCGGCAAGGAAGGGACGCTCACGGATTATGCCGTGACATACTACCGCCCGAGCGCCGCAGGCATGGCCGTGCGCTGGCGCGACAACCGCGGCGACGAGGGCGAGGTGCCGCGAAACACATTCCACAGGCACGACTTCTACTATCCGCAGTGGATCGAGGCCGACAGCTACACCCTCTACGGGACGCGCCTCGCCCCCAACTCCCATACCGACCCCAAGACGGGCAATATCGTCAACGCCGCCTACGGCTGGGGCTATGCCGACAACCGGGGATCGGACTGCGAGGCTGGCGGCAACACCGACGCCGCCGCGGCAAAGTGCTTCTTCGACATATCGAACGCCGTCAATGCCGACGGCACGGCCGCCGAACTGCAGTACATCGACTTCATAAAGGTGCAGACGGGTGTCAACCACTTCACCGCAGCACTCGGCGAGGTGTCGACCGAAGTGCTGGGCTTCGCCGACGAGACACTCTGAACACCACAACCCGCCGCCATGCCATGAAACACCTCGCACGCATACTCCTCACCGCAGCCGCCCTCACCGCGGCGGCATGCATGAAGTACGACTACGGCCTGCCGCCGGGTATGGGATACGGCGACCTGACAGAGGCCGCAGGCGACGGGCTCTTCATCGTCAACGAGGGCAACTTCATGTACGGCAACGCCACGCTCTCCTTCTACGATCCCGCCGCGCGCACCGTGCAGAACGAAGTCTTCTACCGCGCCAACGGCATGAAACTGGGCGACGTGGCGCAGTCGATGACCATACACGGCGATCTGGGCTGGATCGCCGTTAACAACTCGCACGTGGTCTTCGCCATAGACCTGCGCACCTTCCGCGAGGTCGGGCGCATCACGGGGTTCACATCGCCGCGGTACATACATTTCGTCTCCGACAGCAAGGCGTACGTGACGCAGATATGGGACCCGCGCATATATGTCATAGACCCGCAGCGGTATGAGGTCACGGGCTACATCGAGTGCCCGGGCATGACGGCCGAGACCGCCTCCACGGAGCAGATGGTGCAGATCGGGCGCTATGTCTACGTCAACTGCTGGTCGTACCAGAACCGCCTGCTGAAGGTCGACACTCAGACCGACACCGTTGTTGCAGAACTCGAGGTG
>CASFQF010000127.1 GCA_949296635.1 uncultured Alistipes sp.
CACGCCCTCCTACACCGCCGGCACGAAGGGGCTGCAGCGCGGCCACGTCGTCATCGAGCCCACCACGCAGGCGGAGTTCGACCGCATCAAGGGTCGCCTGCGCGGCGCGTGGGTGCTTATCAACGGACGCTGGAACGGATATGCCGTATCGAACAGCCCGGCGGCGCGCGAACAGCGCCGCATGTTCATCGCCCGCAACCTCGAAAACGAGCGTTACAACCGCGAACAGGCGGGTGAGGACGGCGAGAAACGCCCCATAGTCAAGGACGCCACGCTCTTCTACGACGAGATGATCGAAGCGGGGGCTCTCGGCATAATACAGGCTGCGACGGTGCCTTTGACCTCGCTCTACAACACCTATGTAGTCAACGAAAAGGTGCCCTTCGACAGCCTGCCCACGCTGCCCGACATACGTCTCGACGAGGAGCAGTACAACCGCATCCGCACCCTCGTCCAGCAGCGGCGCAACGTGGAGCTGGAGTTCGACATACGCAACCATTTCCGTCTGGGCCCCATCCCCTACCACAACCTCGTGGCCACGATCAAGGGGTCGAAGCACCCCGACGAATATGTCGTGGTGGGCGCCCACATCGACTCCTTCGACTCGGCCACGGGCGGCGTCGACTGCGGCTCGGGAGTCTCAGCCGTGATGGAGGCGGCACGCATGATAGCCACGTCGGGCGCAAAACCCGACCGCACAATAATCTTCATACTCTTCACGGCCGAGGAGTTCGGCCTGTGGGGGTCGAAGGCGTGGGTCGAGGCCCATCCCGACATGGTGCCGCGCATATCGAACATGTTCAACCGCGACGGCGGCCCCATGCCCTATGTCGGTTTCGCGGCGCCCCCGTCGCTCAAGGGCGAATATGAAAAGATAGCGGCGCAGATACGCGAGCTCTACCCCGACTACCCGTTCGAGGTGCGCGACCTGCAGCCCCGCAGCAAACCGGGCTACGGCGGCAACGACGCATCGGTCTTCGGACACGAGGGCGTGCCCATACTGCAGATGGACGAGCGCGACGTCAAGGGCTACAACTTCTCCTACGGCGAGATATGGCACACCGACCGCGACCGCTACGACAAGAGCATTCCCGAATACCAGCGGCAGGCGGCGGGAGCCCTCGCGCTGATGGTGCTCGGCACGGCCAACCTGCCGCGGCGCATCCCCGTCGACGAGGTCTACGTTGCGGAAGAGGAGAAGGAGTAACGGCGGCGCGGGCAATCAATGCAGTTGTCCGCGTGGCG
This sequence comes from uncultured Alistipes sp., assembly GCA_949296635.1. GTDB lineage: Bacteria > Bacteroidota > Bacteroidia > Bacteroidales > Rikenellaceae > Alistipes. The sequence continues at coordinate 1,246 of CASFQF010000127.1, forward strand.
GCATGCAGGCTGCCCGCAGAGACATACAGGCGGAGCAGCACAACACAACATTGCACATCACAGCCCGCACACAAGGCGGCACGGCTTTCGCGCGGAAGGCCGTGCCGCCGCTTTTTTGCGGCGGAAGCCTCCCCGCGCGTGCATTTTCCGATATAAATTCTTAACTTTGCAGGCAAAACAACACATAACAGCGATAGAGATATGAGTTTCGAACTCAGCGAACAGGAACAACTGCGCCGCCGCTCGCTGGCCGCGCTCCGCGAATTGGGCATAGAGCCCTACCCCGCCGCCATGTACGACGTGACGGCCACGGCCGCACAGATCGCCGACGGCCTCACCGCAGACAACGCCGCCGACTATGCCGACGTGCGCATCGCCGGCCGCATCATGAGCCGCCGCATCATGGGCAGCGCCTCTTTCTTCGAGCTGCAGGACCACACGGGCCGCATACAGGTATACATCCGCCGCGACGACATATGCCCCGAGGGCGACCCCACGCTCTACAACACCGTCTTCAAGAAGCTGCTCGACATAGGCGACTTCGTCGGCGTCGAGGGCTTCGCATTCATAACCAACACGGGCGAGAAGTCGGTGCACTGCCGCCGCCTCACCGTGCTGTCGAAGTCGATACGGCCCCTGCCCATAGTCAAGGAGAAGGACGGCAAACAGTTCGACGCGCTGACCGACCCCGAGGTACGGTACCGCCAGCGTTATGTCGATCTGGTTGTGAACCCGCAGGTGCGCGACGTCTTCGCCAAGCGCGCCAAGATCATCTCGACCATGCGCGACTTCTTCAATGAGCAGGGCTACCTCGAGGTCGAGACCCCCATCCTGCAGCCCATCCCGGGCGGGGCATCGGCGCGTCCCTTCATCACGCACCACAACGCCCTCGACATGGACTTCTACATGCGCATCGCTACGGAGCTGTATCTCAAGCGCCTTATCGTCGGAGGCTTCAACGGCGTCTACGAGATAGGCAAGAACTTCCGCAACGAGGGCATGGACCGCACCCACAACCCCGAGTTCACCTGCATGGAGATATATGTCGCCTACAAGGACTACCGCTGGATGATGGGCTTCACGGAGCGGCTGCTGGAGCGCATCTGCATGGCCGTGAACGGCACCACGGAGGTTATGATCGGCGACAAAAAGGTGTCGTTCAAGGCGCCGTTCCGCCGCCTGCCCATGACCGAGGCCATCAGGGAGAAGACCGGCTACGACATCACGGGCCAGAGCGAGGAGCAGCTGCGCGAGGCGTGCCGCCGCCTGAACGTCGAGATAGACGACACGATGGGCAAGGGAAAACTTATCGACGCCATCTTCGGACAATACTGCGAGGGCGAGCTGGAACAGCCCACCTTCGTGTGCGACTACCCGATCGAGATGTCGCCCCTGTGCAAGCGCCACCGCGACAACGCGGAGCTGACGGAGCGTTTCGAACTGTTCGTCGCGGGCAAGGAGCTCTGCAACGCCTACACCGAGCTGAACGACCCGATCGACCAGCTGGAGCGTTTCCAAGAGCAGCTGCGCCTCTCGGAGAAGGGCGACGACGAGGCGATGTTCATCGACATGGACTTCGTGCGCGCATTGGAGTACGGCATGCCCTCATGCTCGGGCATGGGCATGGGCATAGACCGTCTGGTGATGTTCATGACCAACCAGACCGCCATACAGGACGTGCTGTTCTTCCCCACGATGCGCCCCGAAAAGAAGGCCACGGCCGACGACGAGGAGCTGTATACCGCCATCGGCATACCGGCCGAGTGGGTGCCCGTCATGCAGAAGATGGGATACATCACCGTGGAGTCGCTGGGCAAGCTCTCGGCAGGCAAGTTCTTCAACGACCTGTGCGGCTTCAACAAGAAGAACAAGCTCGGCCTGAAGAACCCCTCGCAGGAGGAGGTCAAGGCATGGTGCGAGGCCGCGGCCGTGGAGAAGTAACCGGCCCGGCCCGAAGAATGCGGCAAAACGAAAAAACACTGACAAGTCAAACAATAAAAACATTCGCAAAAATGAGAAAGAAGATTGTAGCAGGCAACTGGAAGATGAACACCCTTCCCGCCGAGGGCGTGGAGCTGGCCAAGAACGTAGTGGCAGGACGCGGCGAGGTATGCTCGTGCGTGAACTTCATCGTATGCCCCCCCTTCACCCACCTCTCGCAGGTGATCGACGCAGTGAAGGGTTCGGACATCGCCGTAGGCGCACAGAACTGCGCCGCCGAGGCAAAGGGTGCATACACGGGAGAGGTGGCTGCCTCGATGATCGCGGCTCTGGGCTGCGAGTACGTCATCCTCGGCCACTCGGAGCGCCGCCAATACTACGGCGAGACCTCGGAGACGCTCAACAAGAAGATGGCGCAGGCATACGCCAACGGACTGAAGCCTATATACTGTGTAGGTGAAAACCTCGACGAGCGCGAGGCAGGCAAGCACTTCGACGTGGTGAAGGCCCAGATCGAGGAGGTGGTATTCAACCTCACCGCAGAGCAGTTCTCGCAGCTCGTGATCGCCTACGAGCCCGTATGGGCCATCGGCACCGGCAAGACCGCCACGGCAGAGCAGGCACAGGAGATCCACGCATACATCCGCAAGGTGCTGGCCGGGAAGTTCGGCGCCGCCGCAGCCGAGTGCCCCATACTCTACGGCGGCAGCTGCAAGCCCTCGAACGCTGCCGAGATCTTCGCCAAGGAGGACGTCGACGGCGGCCTGATCGGCGGCGCAGCCCTCAAGGCCGAGGACTTCCTCGCCATCGGCAAGGGTTTCGCGAAGTAGCCTTCCCGCTGAAGAAGGCCCTTCAATAAAGGGAACAACTTCCGATAAAGGAGGGAGCCTTTCAATAAAGGAAGCGGCGCTACGCTGAAAACCGCATAAACAGGAAACGGGTCGGACCCCTCGAAAGGTCCGACCCGTTTGTCTTGTCGGTATGCAAAGGCCGCCGCCCCGTTACGGACGGCACGCCGTTACGCCCATACCGTGATGGTGCTCCAGAGGTCGCCGATGCGGACATAGATGTAAGAGTCGTAACGGTTCTCCATGCCGACAATCCACTCGCCGTTGGCATCGCGCTCGACAACCAAACCCGACGTCGTCACAATCTCGTCGGCACGGTTCAGAAGCTCGGCATCCTGCTTTTCGAGCACGGTGCCATAGCTCCCCCCGAGGTTATACTCGCGGTCGAAAGGTTCGGGCAGGATGCCGGCATTGCCGGCTTTATCGGCATAGTATACCACCTTGGCGCCCGTCATGCCCTTCTTCCCCGTTACGGCATCCTCGCCCATAATCTCCGACTCGACACGCATGCGGTAGAAGGTCGCACCGGCCGCCAGCGCGACGTGTCCCGACGGGAACTCGTGCAGCGAATCGCCGTCATAGACGAGGTATCCGCCGCCCACGTCGACAGCCGCCTTGCGTACGAGGTTATCGAAGCGCATGGTCACGCCGTTCAGACCGCCTACGCGGCCCACGTATGCTATTACCGAAGAGGAGCAGACGAAGTTGCCCGCGTCGTCGACATATACATCCGACGAGCCGAGCAGCGTACGGCCGTTCGATTCGTTCATCATGTTGAGCGACGCGCTGCCCGCAGGGTCGCCCTTGGCCCCGTCATCCTTCGAGCAGGCACCGAAGGCCAGCACGCACAGGGCAAATGCAGCAAACAAGATCCTTTTCATATCAAAATTCGGGTTTTTCGGTTTTTGCCAGGCGGCCGGAGCCGCCCGATTCAGCCGCAAATATAGTGTTTTTTCGCCGTCTACAATACCCCCCCCCATAAAAACGAAAACATTTCCGCCGCAACGGGTTTTGAGATCGCAGACAAGCCTGCGGGGGGGGGCGACAGCATCCGGCGCGCCGCGCCGCCGCCACCCGACGGGCGACACAATAAATAACCCGCACACGACACCGTGAATACCCACACGGGCGGCACCGCGGACACTGCGGCGCGGATTTTGCCCCCATGCGGCGTATGGCCGGCACGCATTACAACCGCGACCTCGTGGTGGCGAACATTCTCTTCGGGGCGAACTTCTCGTTCTACGTCTCGCTCACGGGCGGCGGCATGGATTTCCGCCTCGTGTTCCTCTGCCAGATTCTGGTCGGGGCCGTGGTCTTCGTCCCCGCGGCCGCCGTGACGCGCGCCTTCTACCATATCACGGCGCGCGACGCGGCCGTCATGGCGGGGGTGAGCCTGCTTATAGTATACGGATGGCTCTACATGCTGCTGTGGGGCGCATCCCTCACTTCGCCCATCGACGCCTCCACCATCGCCACCCTCGGCCCCGCCTTCACCCTCATCACGGCCATCGCCGTGCGCCACCGCCGCGTCATGTGGGCCGACGTCGGGGGCATCGTCCTCGCCATAGCGGGCGGCGCCGTCCTCATCTTCGACCGCGGCGAGGTGCTCATCCGCGGCAGCGAGGGGTACGGCAACCTCATAGTCCTCGGCGCCGTCATCGCCACGGCCGTCAACACCGTCCTTATAAAGCCGCAGCTCGCACGCCTCGGCGTACGTGCCGTCTTGGGCTGGTGCTACCTCTTCGGCACGCTCGCGGCACTGCCCCTCATACTCCGCTACGCCACCCCCGACGACCGGGAATTTTACATCGAACAAATGGAGCAATTTTACGCTTCGCCCTACGTTTCGCATCCCATTCCGCACGACGCCGTGGTACGCAACTTCGACGAAGCCATGCGTCCCGACGCGTTTTTGGAGATTTTTATCCTCGAGTACGAAGGCAAACGCGTGGGTTTTGCCAACGTAACCAAGTCGTATTCGACCGAAGTCGGAGGCAAAGTGATTCAACTCGAAGACATCTATATGATGCCGGGTTACCGCAACAAAGGGCTGGGACGGGAGTACCTCAAATATCTCGAACAACGCTTCGGCGGTCTTGTCAAGCG
>CASFQF010000128.1 GCA_949296635.1 uncultured Alistipes sp.
GCAAATGTTCAGAGTCCATGGTTCATTATCTTTATCAGTTCCTCTTTCACTCGGCAGCGGGCACGCGAGAGGGCCATGCGCACGCTCTGTTCGGTCGAGCCGGTAATGCCGGCTATCTGTTCGATCTCCATCCCTTCGATGTCGCGCAGGTGCATCACCTCGCGTTCGCGTTGTGGGAGAGTCTCGACTATCCGCCGCACCAGCGTGCCGGTCTCTGCACTCTCGACGGCGTCGTATTCCGCTGCGGAGGGACGTTTGTCCGCCGCGGCGATGTCGAGGCGCACGCCGCCGCGCCGTTGCGACCGCAGGCGGTCGAGGCACAGGTTGCGCATGCTGGTCATCACCAGCGGGCGGAAACCCGTTGCGCGGATGAGGATCCGGCGCCGCCACAACCTTTCGTACAGGTCCTGTGCGGCATCTTCGGCGGCATGACGGTCGTGCAGCAAGGTTATTGCGTAACGGTACGCCGAGTCCTTGACTGCGATGAACTCTCGGTTGAAATCTTCGCTGTTCATTTAAGGGTAATGCTCTCCGTGTGCCGCCCCTTGTGGCGCGGTCTCGATGGTTATACGTTTACGGGGAACAAATATAACATCGGCATGGCGATTTTTTTCTGTTTTTTTGCCTTATGCTTATGCCTTGTGCTGTCCGGTAAGAAAAAATGTCCGCCGCAACCTTTAATGGTTGCGGCGGGTATGGTTCGGATGCCTTCGGGGATCTTGGCGGGTGGTGCCCCAGCCGTTACTCCACCTCGCGGCGGTTGCGCAGGGCGTGGGTTATGGTCAGCTCGTCGACATACTCCAACTCGTCGCCGAAGCCTATGCCGCGGGCTATGGTCGTAACCTTGACGCCGGGGTATTGTCTCAAGCGGTTCATTATATAGAATAGTGTGGTCTCACCCTCGACGGAGGTCGATATGGCGAGAATAACCTCGCGTATGCCCCCTTCGGCCACGCGCCCGATGAGCTTGTCGATCTTCAGGTCCGAGGGCCCGATACCCTGCATGGGGGATATGACGCCTCCCAGCACATAGTACAGGCCGCGGTATTGGTGTGTATTCTCGATAGACATGAGGTCGCCGACCTGCTCGACGACGCATATCGTGGTGCCGTCGCGCTCGGGGTCGGCGCATATCGGGCAGATGTCCGTGTCGGAGAGGTTGTTGCACGACGAGCAGCGGCGTATGTCGCGGCGAAAGCGGGCGATGCTCTCGGCCATGCGGTCTACGGCGTCGGGCTCCATCTTGAGCAGGTGCATCGTCAGGCGCAGTGCCGTGCGGCGGCCTATGCCCGGCAGTTTGGCGAACTCCGATACCGCCTCTTGCAGAAGTTTCGACATGGGCTTGAGGATCAGATTCTCTCTATGCGTTCGGTCTCGACCCAGCCCTTGTTGCCATCGGCGATGCGTACCTCGGCCCAGCCGTCGACGGTGCCGCCTATGGTTACGACGGTGCCCTCATGCAGGACGAAGAGGTCGGTGGCCGACTTGTCGGGCGAACTCTTGACCGAAAGCGACGAACTCATGACCACGGCCTCGTTGCGCTCCACGAGCATGTTGCGCTCGCTCCATGCCATCAGTGTCGTGGCGATGCACAGCAGCAGCGCCGCCGCCATGCCGTAGAATCCCGCCTTGCGCATGGCGATGCGCTGCGAGAGCAGGTAGACGAGGCCGAGTGCGAGCGTCGCGGCAAGCAGCAGCAGCGAGATGACGGTCCATGCCGTGCAGCTCATGGTGCTGCGCACCTTCTTGGCCCACGATACGAGGAAGAACTCGGGGATCTCCTCGATCTTGTCCTTGGTCGAGCGCTCGGCGTATTCGAGGTTGTGGCGTATGTCCTCGTCGCCCGGGGCCAGACGCAGGGCGCGGTTGTAGTATAGTATGGCGCCGCCCGTCTCGCCGCTCTTGAAGAGGGCGTTGGCAAGATTGTAATAGAGCGGGGCCGAATAGAGACCCTTGTCTGTTATGGCCGTGTACAACTCCGCGGCGCGGGTGTAGTCTCCGGCCGAGTAGGCCGTGTTGCCTGCCTGCCACAGCTCCTCGGCCGAGGCGGTGGCGGGGTCGATTTCGGCCTGCGTGCCGGCGGCCTGTGCGGCAGCCTGTACGGCCTGTGTCGTGTCTTGGCCTCCGGCTGCGGGCAGGGCTGCCTCCTGTGCCGCGGCAGCGAGGGTGAGCAGTGCGGCCGCTATGGTGATGTATATCTTCATGGCGATGCTTTTTTAACGTTTTACGATCGACTCGATGTGTGAGATCAACCTCACGCCCTCGGTGTATACCTCGTTCATCTCTACCGACGTCGAGGGTGAGTACTGCGCCTCGTCGCAGCGCGTCATGATGTCGGTGAAGCGCTGTGCCTCGTCGGCGGTGACACCGCGGCGCTGCAGCTCCTCGCGTATCGACTCCTTCGTAAGGTCGGCTACGGGAATGTTCAGTTTATCGCTCATGTAACCCCAGAAGGCGTGCAGCATCTCCTTGTAGAATGCCTGCCGGTCACCCGCACGCATGTGGCGCTCGGCGGCGCGGAAACGTTGTACGGCCACCTTGTTTGCGCGGCGGTTGCGTACGAGCACCGTGTTCTTGCTGTCGCGGATCATCTTGCGCAGGGCGAAGTATAGCACGGCGAAGAGTGCGAGGATCGCGAACAGCAGGACGAAGTATGTAGCGCTGAACATCAGGGGCGCGGCCTCCTTGCGCAGGGCGGCGCGGCCCAGCTTGATGAAGCGTATGTCTGTGCCCAGCTGGCGGACATCCTCCTTCGAGGGTGATGCGACCACCTGTGCGGGGCGGTTCTCCCCCGAGGCGTCGGGCGAGACCTCCATCTTGAGCGGATCGGTGGCGAGGGTGACGTATGCCCCCTTTTGCGGGCTGAAGAAGGAGAACTCCACGGCGGGAATGTCGTACTCGCCCTCGGCGCGGGCGATGAAGGGGTACTCGAATTGTCGGTATCCCGTCGTTCCCTGCGTCGTCGAACGTATCGACTCGGTATTGCGGACGTTGTATGCCTCGAATGACGACGGCAGCGTGAGTGTCGGTGCCTGCAGGAAGGTGAGGTTGCCCGTACCCGAAATCTTCACCGTATACGTTGCGGCCGAGTTGGCCTTGATCTGTGCGGGCGGCATCTCGGCCGAGATGGTGAACTCGCCCACGGCGCCGGCAAAGGATGCCGGGGCGCCTGCCGGCAGCTCGTCCACCTTGACGGTGATGTTGCCTGTGGAGAGCTTGCGCTTGACGTTGTACTCCTCGGCACCGCCGCCGAAGAAGGGGTCGAAGTTGCGTGCGTTCTGTATCACCACGCGCGCTATGGCCGTTATGTCGGCAGATTCTATGGTGAGGGAGCCGCTCTGCTGCGGGTAGAGCAGGTATTCCTTTATGATTTGCGAGTCGTAGACCTTGCCGTCGAGGGTCTCGCGCTGCGGCTTGTAGTTGTCCACGGGGAGCTCCTGCGACCAGAATCCGTTGAACGACGGCAGCTTCACATCCTCGAATCCCACGATGCTGGCGCGCGTGTAAAGTGTGAGCGAGGCACGTATGGGCTCTCCCTTGTAGACGTTTGTGCGCGAGAGGTTCAGGCGCAGCACTATGTCGTCCTTGGCCACCTTGTTCTGCACGGCATTGCCCTGTTCTGCGGCGCGCCCCTGCTGTTGCTGCTGGCGTTCGGCGCCGCCGTCGACCACCTCTATGGGGGTGGCCTTGGTGGTGTAACGCTTGCCGTCGACGCTGATCGAGGCGGAACCTATGGTTATGTTGCCGGCGTTTTGCGCCATCACCACGTATGTGATGGTACAGGTCTTCTTCTGGGTGTTCACGCCGTTTATGCTCCGGAATTCGAATCCCGTCGATGTCGTGGGGCCCGCCAGAATGTCGAGGCCCGCGAAATCGGGCGGTGTGAACGATCCGTCGTCGGGCTTGTTGGTGTCGAGGACGAACTCCACGCGGAACATCTCCCCTGCGGTGACTATGAGCGGGGTGTTGATCTCGAAGGTGTGGGTGTCGGCGGCACGCGCGGCACCGATGCATGACAGCGTCGTCAGCAGCAGAAGTATGTGTCTGAAAAATCGTGTCATATCGTATGATAAGGTCTTATATCGCAAAACGCTGATGAGGGCGGTTTTATTTTCCGCCGGCGTATAAAAAACCGCAAAAGAAGTTCCGCATCCTTGTGGGGTGCGAAACTTCTGCGGTGGGGGTGCGTCAATGCTGGAAGTCGGCGAAGAAGTCGTTGCCCTTGTCGTCGACGATGATGAAGGCGGGGAAGTTCTCCACGTATATCTTGCGCACGGCCTCCATGCCCAGCTCGGGGAAGTCGACGACCTCGACGCTCTTGATCGAGTTCTTGGCCAGCACGGCCGCAGGTCCGCCGATAGAGCCCAGATAGAAGCCGCCGTTGGCCTTGCAGGCGTCGGTCACGGCCTTCGAGCGGTTGCCCTTGGCCACCATCACCATCGAGCCGCCGTGTTTCTGGAACAGGTCGACATAGGGGTCCATACGTCCCGCCGTGGTGGGGCCGAACGATCCCGAGGCCATGCCTTCGGGCGTCTTTGCCGGACCGGCGTAGTATACCGGGTGCTTCTTGAAGTATTCAGGCATCGGCTTGCCCTCGTCGAGCATCTGCTTGATGCGGGCGTGGGCTATGTCGCGCGCCACGATGAGCGTGCCCTTGAGGTTGAGGCGCGTCTTGATGGGGTATTTGGTAAGTATTGCGCGCACCTTGTCCATCCCTTCGTCGAGGTCTATGTCGACGGCGGGCGACATGGCGGGTGCCTGTGCGGGCAGGAAGCGTGCGGGATTCTTCTCCAGTTTCTCGAGGAAGATTCCCTCGGGCGTGATCTTCGCCTTGATGTTGCGGTCGGCCGAGCAGCTTACGCCGATGGCGACGGGGCAGCTTGCTGCGTGGCGCGGCGCACGGATGACGCGCACGTCGTGTACGTAATACTTGCCTCCGAACTGTGCGCCCATGCCCAGTTCCTGACACATCTTGGTCACCTTCTGTTCCCACTCCAGATCGCGGAAGCAGCGGCCGCCCTCGTTGCCCGACGTGGGCAGGTGGTCGAGGTATCCGGCAGAAGCCTTCTTCACCGTCGAGAGGCACATCTCGGCCGACGTGCCGCCGATACATACGGCGAGGTGGTAGGGCGGGCATGCCGAGGTGCCGAGGTCGGCCAAGTGCTCCCTGAAGAACTTGGTGAGCGACTCCTCGTTGAGCAGGGCCTTGGTCTGCTGGTAGAGGAAGGTCTTGTTTGCCGAACCGCCGCCCTTGGTGATGAAGAGGAACTCGTACTCCATGCCGGGCTTGCCGCCGTAGATGTCGATCTGTGCTGGGAGGTTGGTGCCCGAGTTCTTCTCGTCGATCATCGAGAAGGGTACTACCTGCGAGTAACGCAAGTTGCGGCCCTTATAGGTCTCGTATACGCCGCGGGCGATGCACTCGGCGTCGTCGGCGCCCGTATATACGTCCTCGCCCTTGTGGGCTATGCAGATGGCCGTACCGGTATCCTGACACGTGGGCAGCTCGCCTTCGGCCGCTACGGCTTGGTTCAAAAGCATGGTGTATGCGACGAATTTGTCGTTGTCCGACGCTTCGGGGTCGTCGAGGATCGAGGCGAGTTTGGCCAGATGGGCCGGACGCAGATAGAACGATACGTCGGCATAGGCCTCCTTCGAGAGCAGTTCCAACCCCTTGGGGTCTACTTTCAGTATTTTACGTCCGTCGCACTCGACGACCTTGACGTAGTCCTTCGTCAGAAGGCGGTATTCGGTGGTGTCCTTTTCGATGGGATAGGGTTCCTGATAGATGAAATCAGCCATAGCTTGAGTTTGTTTTTATTCGGTTTGTGATATTATTTCGTTGCACATCAAAATCTTTGCAAAATTACAAAAAAAAGTGGAATTATCCGCGCCAACGCCCATTTTTCGGCGGCCTGCGCGCCGGTGGCGCCCTGTGCGTGCGTGGAGTGTGCGGCCGTCTTTTGCACCTTTGCGCACGGTGTGCGCCGGCGTTGCCGGAGCGGGTTCGGGGGAGTGCGCCCGCCGCCGCGGCATGGGACGTTTCATGCATGCGGAGGCTTGCCGCCCGCGCGATAGGAACAGCTTATGTCGCAATAGTTCCGATATTGTTTTATTGATTACTTTTGTGTCAAAGAAACGATAAGTAAAACTTATAAAAATTACGGTTATGTTAAGCAAGAAGATGCACGATGCGCTCAATGCGCAGATCAATGCCGAGTTGTGGTCGGCCTATTTGTACCTCTCTATGTCGATGGACGCCGCCGACAAGGGGCTGAAGGGTGTGGCGAATTGGTTTGCCGTACAGTTCAAGGAGGAGCAGGACCATGCGCAGATCCTGATCAACTATGTGCTCGCGCGCGGTGCGCGTGTCGAGCTGGCGCCCATTGCGGCGGTGGAGACGTCGTGGGCATCGCCTCTGGCCATGTTCGAGGATACGCTCAAGCACGAGAAGGAGGTTACGGCCATGATCAACGACCTCTGCGCCATAGCGGAGGAGGACCGCGACCGCGCTTCGTCGAACATGCTGATATGGTTTGTCGACGAGCAGGTAGAGGAGGAGCAGAGCGCTGCGGATATTATCGCCGAGCTGAACATGGTCGGCGACGACAAGCTGGGCCTCTACATGATCGACAAGGAGATGGCCGCCCGCGTATACGAGGCTGCCGCGCCGCTGGCGTCGAAGGAGTAACGGCAGCGATGCATGTGAAACCGCCGCACCTTTTCGGGTGCGGCGGTTTTTTTGTTTTGTATTGTACGGGGTGTGTGCCGCGTATCAGAACAACCCGATGTTGCAGACGAATATGTATATCAGCAGCAGCGGTGTGACGAAGCGCAGCGTAAACCGCAGCAGCGGGAATGCGCGCCCGCGCAGTTCTCCGTAGTTCGTCATTTCGCCGCGCAGGAATGAGGGCTTCATGTACCATGCGGCGAAGATGCATGTGAAGAGGCCGCCGAGGGGCATGAGTATGTTGGCCGAGGTGTAGTCGAATATCTCGAAGAAGGATATGTTTTCGAGGTGCAGCCACTCCCCGAGGTTTATGTCGAAGCGGAATGCGAGCGTCAGGGCGCACAGCGCTACCGAGAGGGCCGAGGTCAGGCGTGTAGCGTTCTTGCGAGAGAGGTCGTGTTCTTCGGCGAAGTATGCCGTCAGCACCTCGTGGAACGATATGGTCGAGGTGAGCGACGCGAGCGTGAGCAGTATGAAGAATACGGCCGACCACAGCGCCGCGAAGGGCATGCCCTTGAATATCTCGGGCAGGGTGACGAATATGAGCGAAGCCCCTTCAGTGGGTTCGAGCCCTGCGCTGAAGACCGCGGGGAATA
>CASFQF010000129.1 GCA_949296635.1 uncultured Alistipes sp.
AGCGCATGGTTCAAACAGTAGTCGCGGCCTATGCTCTCGAGCGCGGCGGCGCCTATCTCCACGGCGCGCGAATCGCACCATATGATTGACTTGCGCAGCGGGCGCCCCTCGCGGCCGAGGCATACGAGGCCGTGCATCTGGTATGTAATACCTATCGACACCACGTCGCGCAGTGGGAATTTCGCCCCCACCTGACGGATGCCCTCGCATACGTAATGCCACCACATATCGGGGTCCTGCTCTGCCCAGCCGCCATGCAATGCCTCTATCGGCATCTCCTGCGAGGGGTTCATCGCCGACGCCACACACTCGCCCGTGGCGATGTCGAGCAGCGACACCTTCACCGACGAAGACCCTATGTCTATACCCAAACTTTTCATGTCTCTATATAATTTGTTACGTTCGTTGCCTCTCCGCCCCGCACTGCCGCATGTCAATACTTCCAGTTGTTGATGAATCCCAACTTTAGTTTTTCACGCACGGCCTTGCGGTAGGCGTTGCGGTTGAACATGTAATACCTTGCCGGCTTGTGTGCCACGCCCTGCTCCTTCTCGGCCGTGGGCGTGAGGAATCCCGACGAAAGTATCTTCTTGCGGAAATTGCGGTTGTCGATCTCTATGCCCAGCACCGCGCTGTATAGATTCTGCAGGGCGCGTATGGTAAACTTGCGCGGCAGCAGCTCGAAGGCTACGGGCGACTGCAGCATCTCGCGGCACAATACCGACAGCGCCGCCGTCAGTATCTGCTTGTGGTCCATCGCCAGCCGCTGGATGGCATCGACGTCGACCCACTGCGCACCCTTGGAAGTGGTGTAGGCCACCATGCGGTTGTCGAGCTTCACCAGCGCATAGTATCCGACCGTGACGACACGTTCTGTACTTATGCCGTGGTAACGGTTGATCCACTCGAGCTCCTCACCGCTCACACGTTTTGGGTCAGAGAATATGTCCATCTGCTTCAGGTAGACGTTTTTCAGTCCCGTGGCCTCCTCAAGGACCCTGTACGCCGCCTCGGGGAGAGTTTCGTTCTCGAGAATCATGGCCCCGGGCAGTTTCAACGGATCGAGGTGCGTGTCGGGCTTGTAATAGCGGCGTTCGATGAGCAGGACCTTGAGGGTCTTGCCGTTGAATCCGAATACGGCGCAATCTACCGACAGCGATTGATTTGTCTGTACGGACATGGGTGTTAGAAGTTTTCAGGTTTCGAACGTAAAATTACCCATTCTAGTCCGAGATTGCAAACTTAATGTAATTTATACCCTAACCACATCGCGTATATCGTACGCACAGAGGCCCCGCAGCGGTTCCCGGGAGTCGCGCCGAACGTCCCGAATATACGCTAACCCGTTCCCTGAGCAATTATCCGGCAAAAGGAACACACCGTCCGCCGCGCACATACACGGCATCGCATCAAGCACATGCGGAATGTGCTGCCGGCCGCCGGGCACAACAACCCCATACCGCCCATGCACCCAGCCTTACGGTCCGGAAGACACTGCCGCCGGCACACCACATGCAAAAGAAATTCCCAAAATAAATTTGGATTATAATCCGCCGCAACGTAACTTTGAGGCCGGCCGCAATACACAAGGCCGCAACGCCACAGGCGACAGTCCGTAACGGATGCGGCCGCTCCGGCGGCGATTCCGCCGCGGAATGGTTCGCCACACGGCTGCGGCCGGCATCGTTGCCCGCACATGCCATACTGCTATATGAATACCGTCAACAGCTGGATCACCGGTGTAAACGACATATTGTGGGGTTACATACTGATATTAGCCCTGCTCTCCTGCGCCGCGTGGTTCACGCTGCGGACACGGGGCGTGCAGTTCCGCATGCTGCGCGAGATGATGCGGGTGCTGGGCGAGTCGGCCGGCGGCAGCGCGGGCGGCGAACGCCACATATCTTCGTTCCAAGCCTTTGCCGTATCGCTGGCCAGCCGCGTCGGTACGGGCAACCTCGCAGGCGTGGCCACAGCCATCGTCGTCGGCGGGCCCGGCGCCGTGTTCTGGATGTGGGTAATAGCCCTGCTGGGCGCCGCGAGCGCATTCGTCGAGTCTACATTGGCACAACTGTACAAACGCCGCGGCGCCGACTCCTATGTCGGAGGCCCGGCATACTACATGCAGTACGGGCTGGGCAAGCGGTGGATGGGCGTCATCTTCGCCGTGCTGATCTCCGTAACCTTCGGTTTCGCCTTCAACTCGGTACAGAGCAATACGATATGTGCGGCGTGGGAACAGGCCTTCGGGGTGGATCCCCTGTGGGCAGGCATCGCGGTCACCATCCTCACGACGGCCATCATCTTCGGCGGCATACACCGCATAGCAAGCGTGAGCAGCATCATCGTGCCGGTAATGGCTCTCGGGTACATCGTGCTGGCGGCAGGTGTGGTGCTGTGGAACCTCAACCGCCTGCCAGACGTACTGCAAATGATAGTATCAGAGGCCTTCGGCTGGAACCAAGCCCTCGGCGGCACCGCAGGCGCCGCACTCATGCAAGGCATAAAACGGGGCCTCTTCAGCAACGAGGCGGGCATGGGATCAGCACCGAACGTAGCGGCTACGGCACACGTCTCGCATCCCGTGAAGCAGGGCCTGATACAGACGCTCGGCGTCTTCACCGACACGCTCGTGATCTGCACCTGCACGGCATTCATCATACTCTTCGGCGGCACCCCCGACGAATCCCTCAACGGCATACAGCTGACACAGGCAGCACTCGTCGAGGAGGTAGGGCCTGCAGGCGGCCTTTTCGTTGCCGCAGCCATCTTCCTCTTCGCATTCTCGTCGATAATAGGCAACTATTACTACGGCGAGGCAAACATACGCTTCATCACCACGCGCCGCAGCGTACTGGTAACGTACCGCCTCCTCGTGGGCGGCATGGTGATGTTCGGCGCTATGGCGAAACTCGAACTCGTATGGAATCTGGCCGACGTCACAATGGCGCTGATGACACTCTGCAACCTCGTTGCAATCGTATGGCTGGGGCGTGAGGCGTTCCTGCTGCTCGACGATTATATAACGCAAAAACGCCGGGGCATAAAGCACCCCGTATTCAACCGCAGCCGCCTGCCCTCGCTGCGCGGCCGAATAGACTGCTGGTAACCGTCCGGCAAAACCGGGCATCAGCCATAATCAGACACGTGACCTCCATGCGGGATGCCATAACGACGGCATTATGCCCCGAAAGCGGGAGTCTCTCTCCGCCCCGTCGCTTTCACGTGCCGGCATGAATGATACAAGCCATACCAATCCCGCCGTCAGGAGACATGGCGGATACATGGTCATACAATGACGCTTACGTTCCAATACAACAGCAGGCTTGATTCATTAGCCGAGGCAAATGGCAGCACAGCTCTCATCCGCAGGCTGCCGCCCGCAGAAAATCTCCGTAATAAATTTGGATCATAACTCAATATATTGTAACCTTGAGATGCATATGCCATACTAATATCACGGAACAGACCGGCAATCAAGCACTGATTACCTTCCGTTTTAAGCCCAAACGCCACCAACTATACCGGCCATACGGTCAAAGCAAACAAGAATAACAACCTCATAAACACGATTTGCCATGAAACGTCTTATCCTGATCGTCCTGTCGGCATTGCTGTCGATTACGCCGCTGTTTGCCAAGAAGAGCTACAAAATGCACAAAATCACAAAGGCAGACCTCGAACGCACAGAATATCCCATACCCGTCAATGGCGCCGACGCGCTCATCCTCGACCAAAAGATCGATGTGGCGGTATATGCCACACGTTCCTATAATTTCGACAGATCTCTCACCCGAGAGCCCTATTTATACATATTAGAGACGACAACCCGCCAGATAAAAATACTGACATCCAAAGGCACGGAGTATGCCGGCATCTCATTCGAGATACCCAATACGGCCACAGACATAAAATTCTATATGCCCATCAACCAGACTTACCCCAAACGCCGCAATGGGAAATAAGCGCCACGCGACACACGCTGGAAAACGGGAAGCATGTAAAATACAAGATTGAAGATAAGGATATACGGCAGACCGCAGACGGAGACATCACCACGGTCAGCCTGCAGATCGAAGATGCCGATTGCGGCGACATCATCGAGTACACATATTCGAGAGTCATCATGATGGACGTGGACAGCTACAGGATGTTGTACGACATGAAATACAATATTCCGTCTCTGCACACACGATACGACATTGCCATACCGACCGATTATGATAACGCATATGCAGCCAATCCGATTTCGATTGTGAAATGCGATGCCGGACCGTACGGGACAAAACAGTTCAAGGCCGACAAACTACTCGAGGTATTCCCCCTGTCGAACATACAGACAGATTGGAACTACCCGGGCCATTACAAATTGTTGGTAGGCACACTATCCGGCGAATTCAACGTACTTTCGCTCGAAGCGGACAATATACAGGCAATGGATCCCGCCTCCGACCAAGCCACAGTAGAGACCCAGTACACGAACCCGAAACCAAAAAGCAAATAACTAAAATAAGAGAATAACGATACGGGAACAACGAACGACTCCGCCGCACAGCCATACGGGCTGTTGCGGCGGAGTCATTTCATAAGCGATTGCTCCAACAGGCAGGGGCGTCATTCCAAGAGCTATCCCGCGCACTCGCCCATCTCCGCTACCGTCACCTTGACGCCCTGCTCCTGCATCGCCTCGATCATATTGCGCGGCGTGCCCGAGTCGGTTATAACATGGTCGATGTCGGCCATGTCGCATATCTTGCTGAAGCCGCGCCGCCCGAACTTCGACGAGTCGGCCAGCACGACGGTCTTCGTCGCCGAGGCTATCATGGCGCGGTTGAGTATCGCCTCCTGAAGGTGCGTCGTCGAGAGCCCGTATTCGGGATCTATGCCGTCCACACCCAAAAAGAGCTTGCTGCACGCGAAGTTGTCGAGCATACGCTCGGCATATTCGCTTACCACCGACGCAGACGAATGGCGCACGATGCCGCCCAACTGTATGATCTCGATGTCGGGCTTGTCGATAAGCTCCATTGCGACATTCATCGCCGACGTTATCACCGTCATGCGCATATTGGCGATGCAGCGTGCGAAAGCCTGTACCGTAGTGCCCGACGCTATCATCAGCGCATCCTGCGGCGAGAGCATTTCGGCCGCCTTCAGCCCGATGCGATGCTTGGCTTCGGTATGGAGCTTCTCCTTCTCCGACACCTTGCGCGTGGCGATATAGGGATCGGCGAGGATGGCGCCGCCGTGGGTGCGGTAGAGCAGGTTCCTCTCCTCGAGCATATCGAGGTCTTTGCGTATGGTCACGGCCGAGACCTTAAGCCGCGCGCTCAAGTCGGTCACGTCGACACGCTCGGCCTCCCGCAGCATGTCCAAAATGATCTTATGTCTCTCTGACAGTGTCATGTTCGGGTCGCAGTTTTCGGTAAACAGCAGTATCTTTCGGCTAACAGAATATCAGGCAGTAGAGGCCGGCCGCAAGCAAACCGCCCGCAACAGGCCCCGCGACGGGCACCCACGAGTAGGCCCAATCGTTCGGGCCCTTGCCCTTTATCGGCAGCAGCGCGTGCGCCACACGCGGCGAGAGGTCGCGCGCCGGATTGATCGCATAGCCCGTAGTACCGCCGAGCGACATGCCCAGCGCCACGATCAGCATCGACACGGGGAAGGCCCCCATGGCGCCCATGCCCATCTCGGGGGTGTTGCCCTCGGTGGCCAGCGCCAGAATCACGAAGACGAGGACGAAAGTACCCAGCACTTCGCTGAAAAGGTTGCGGCCGTAGTTGCGTATGGCCGGAGCGGTGCAGAACGTAGCCAGCTTCAGCGCAGGGTCGTCCGTGGCGTCGTAATGGTCCTTATAGAACGCATACACGAGCACCGCGCCGACAAAGCCGCCCAGCATCTGTGCCACGATGTAGGGGACGACCAGAGCCCATGAGAAGGTACCCGCAGCTGCGAGCCCCAGCGTCACGGCGGGATTCAGGTGCGCACCCGAATAGGGCCCCGCGATGAACCCGCCGTTTTCGCCCTTCGACTTCTTCAATACGTTCGAGGCCACCACGCCGTCTCCGAAGAGCACCAGAACGGCCGTGCCGATAAATTCGAACAGACACTTCAAAAACACTTCATTCATATCGGTTCGGGTTTTAGGTTTTCGTTTTCAATGCTTCAAAACGGTGCCGCAGCGCGGGATACCGACTCGGGCGGCCGCCTCGGCACCTGCCGCACCTTTATCATTTGGCATAATCGCTCAACGTGCGTCTTACGGCATCGGCCCAGCCCTCCTTGGCCCGGCGCACCGACTCCCCGTCCCACGAAGGCTCGAATATGCGGTCGACATGCCACTGCTTGCGTATCTCGTCCACGCTCGACCAATACCCCACGGCAAGGCCCGCCAGGTAGGCCGCACCCATGGCAGTGGTTTCCACGCATTTAGGCCGCAGCACCGGGGCGCAGCTGATGTCCGCCTGGGTCTGCACCAGATAGCCGTTGGCGGCGGCGCCTCCGTCCACCTTCAGCGCGGACAGCTTGATGCCGGAGTCTGCTTCCATGGCGGTGAGCACGTCGTTGGTCTGGTAGGCGATGGAGTCCAAGGTGGCCCGGATGATGTGGTACTTATTGACGCCACGGGTCAGTCCCACAATGGCCCCCCGGGCATAGGCGTCCCAGTAGGGCGCACCCAGACCGGTAAAGGCGGGCACCACATAACAGCCGTTGGTGTCCCGGACTTTCTGGGCCATGTATTCCGAGTCACCGGCGGACTCAATGAACCGCAGCTCGTCCCGCAGCCATTGGATGGCCGCACCAGCCACGAAGATAGAACCTTCCAGAGCGTAGGAAACCTCGCCGTCTACGCCCCAGGCGATGGTAGTG
>CASFQF010000130.1 GCA_949296635.1 uncultured Alistipes sp.
CCATTCGACGGCAACCAGATGCCCGGGGCATACGTGCAGCAGGTAATATCGCTCACCGACTGCGCCTTCGCCACCTCGGGCAACTACCGCCGCTACTACATCGACGAGGAGGGCCGCAAGGTGGCGCACACTATCGACCCCCGCACGGGCCGCAGCGCCGTGAGCGACCTGCTCTCGGCCACGGTCATAGCCCCCACGTGCGCCGAAGCCGACGCTTTGGGTACCATGTTCATGGCGCTGGGGAAGGAGAAGGCCATAGCCAAGGCCCGCGAGCTGGAGCCGCAGGGCATATCGGTCTATTTCATAACCTCGGACGCCGATGGCGGGTTCGAGGTATACTACTCGGAAGCTCTGGCCTCCTCGCTCAAACGCAACGAAGGATTCCACGCCATATAACGACCGACATGAACTGCCCCCTACATTACGGAAAGGGCGGCGAATGCTTGTTTTATGAAAAGTGCCATATTGATTTACAACACACAGGCCGGACGCGGCAAGATCGGACGCAACGTCGACCATATATTAGCCATATTCCGCAATGCGGGATATGACATGCGGCCACGCCTCATAGCCTTCGGCGAAAATCCGTTCGACGGCTTCGAGGCTGTAGATCTGGCTGTCGTGGCAGGCGGAGACGGCACCCTCAACTATGTGGTCAACGCCATGAAGAGCAAGGGCCTGTCGCTCACGCTCGGGGTGATACCCGCAGGCACGGCCAACGATTTCGCCGGAGCACTCGGCATGTCGCGCAACATCCTCAAGGCGGCGCAGCAGATCGCCGACGGCGCCGTCGAGCAGATCGACTGCGGCAAGGTGGAACAGATAGGCCGCGGCCGCGGAAAAGATACCCACAAGGACATATATTTCGTCAACATATTCAGCTTCGGGCTCTTCACCACAACGTCGCAACACACTTCCGAGCACTTGAAACACCGCATCGGCCGTCTGGCGTACGTCATAGCCGCCATGCGCGACCTTCGCAACCTGCACAGCATACCGCTCACAATAACTACCGACAACGAATCGTTCTACTATCAGACGCTCATGGGGCTGGTATTCAACGGCGAGACGGCTGGGCGCGTCCCCCTCGCCAGCAAGTCGAGCCTGCGCGACGGAGTATTCGACTGCCTGTTCCTTCGCAGGCGCAATCTGCTGCTGTCGATATTCGATATGGTACTGTACATTTTGGGGATAAAGACCCCGGCCATACGGTATCTGCGCACCAGTACGCTCACCCTCGCAACATGCCTCGACGAGGATACAGATGTCGACGGACAGCGCGGCGGAGAATTCCCCATGCGCGTCGTATGCCTGCGGGGGGAGCTGAACGTCGTATGCCCGCAGGTCCACGACGAAAACTGAAATTATTAACCTATTTATATTATGGAGAGAAAGAATCATGGCGAGGAAGTTCACAGAATTTCAATTTCAAAACTGAAAAAAACCTTTGCCGACGAGAGCTACAGTTCGGACAACATGATCATGTCACCGTTGATCACGTTCCGCACTCTGGACAGCGTGCCCCGCACGATCGATGGCATCACGATAGGAATAATATGCAACGGCAAGGCCAAAGTCACGATCAACGGCCGCAGCCACGAATTGCGCACCAATTCGCTCGTTCTGCTGCGTGAGGACTCCGTCGTCAGCGCATTCAAGTGCAGCAAGGCATGCCGCGGCTACCTGATGACATACTCGCGCAACTTTCTCGACACGATAAATATCCCCACATCCGATTTCCTTTCGGTCTACATGGTCTTCTCGACCACACCATGCATACGCCTCACCGACACCGAGGCGGCGCATCTGCACCGCGTAGGGGCGCTGCTGGCAGATGTCGTACGCACCTCGGGCGGAAGCCCCTATGACAACCGTATCATAACCTCCATCTTCTCGGCCTTCTTCTACTCGCTCGTGGCGGTGCTCAACAAGAAGCTGCCGTCGGAGCCCGAAACCGAAAGCAAATCGCGCACCGACGCCCTGATGGCGGAGTTCATCCGCATCCTCGGCACCGACTGCGAAAAGGAGCGCAGCGTGGAATACTACGCCTTGAAGCTGGGCATAAGCCCCAAATACCTGTCGCTCATATGTAAAAAGAAGACGGGCAAGAACGCCTCGAAGATAATCGACGACGTGGTGATACACCGGGCCAAGGACCTGCTCCGGCAGACGGGGCTCAGCATACAGGAGGTGGCCGACCGCCTCAACTTCGTGTCGCAATCCTTCTTCGGCAAATATTTCAAGCAGCGCGTGGGAATATCCCCCTCGCGGTACAAGACGCACGAATGACACCGCCGCACGACCGGCGCATGCCGCAGGGAGGCCCTTCCCTGCGGTTTTTCGTATGCAACGGCACAAAAATGCCCCGCTGATGCCGCAAATACGCGGCATACCTCCGCAAGCAGGTCCGACATGTTGCACAATCCCGCCGTTATTTCGTAACTTTGCCGCCAAAACAGTTTACATGGAACGCCACATCGACATAAACGAGTTCGATTACCCGCTGCCCGACGAACGCATAGCCAAATTCCCGCTCGACGACCGCAGCGCCTCGAAACTCCTCGTATACCGCAACGGCACCGTCACCGAGAGCCGGTTCCGCAACATCGACGAGCAGCTGCCGCGCAATACGCTCGTCGTATTCAACAATACGAAGGTCATACGCGCCCGTATCGTCATGCACAAGGCGTCGGGGGCGCGCATCGAGGTCTTCTGCCTCGAGCCGCACGATCCGGCCGACTACGAGAGGGCCTTTGCGGCCCGCGGCACGTGCCGCTGGAGCTGCATCGTGGGCAACCTGAAGAAGTGGAAGGAGGGCGAGGTGGAGATACGTTTCGACCACGAAGGCCGTGCCTGCCGCCTTGCCGCCGCAATCGACCAGCGCGGTACGCGCGAGCATATCGTACGCTTCACATGGGACGCCGACATGACCTTCGGGCAGCTGCTCGAGCACCTCGGCCGCATACCCATCCCCCCGTATCTCAACCGCGAGAGCGAGGAGATCGACCAGACCCGTTACCAGACCGTCTACTCGAAGTTCGAGGGGTCGGTCGCAGCCCCCACTGCAGGGCTGCACTTCACCGAGGAGCTGCTCGAACGCATGCGTGCCGAAGGGTTCGACTTCGAGACCGTGACGCTGCACGTCGGGGCGGGGACGTTCCTGCCCGTGAAGGACGACGACGCCGCCCGCCACCCGATGCACACCGAACATTTCGAGGTGCGGCTCGACACGCTGCAGCGCCTGCTCGACCGCTGCGACGACATCACGGCTGTGGGCACCACGTCGGTGCGCACGCTCGAATCGCTCCCCGCGCTCGGATGGCGCATACACTCGGGCGGCACGCCCGATGCCGCGACCGCAGTCGGGCAATGGGAACCCTACGCCATACCCGACGGCTATACGGGGCGCGACGCCCTCGAGGATATAGTGACATACATGCAGCAACACGGGCTGGAGAGGCTGAAAACCTCGACACAGATAATGATAACGCCCCTCGGGTTCCGGTTCCGCATCGTGCGACGCATAATAACGAACTTCCACCAGCCCAAGTCGACGCTGCTGCTGCTCATCGCGGCCTACGTCGGCGACGACTGGCGTAAAATCTACCGCTACGCCCTCGACAACGGCTTCCGCTTCCTCTCCTACGGCGATTCGTCGCTGCTCGTATGCGACGCGCGCGGCGCCGCAAACCCTCCCCGCCCGAGACAATAGATATACGTAACAGCGCCGGCACCGCCTGCGGAATAAAACGGGAGCGGCAGTTCTTTCCGAACCGCCGCTCCCGTTTTTTCAATACATCGTCCGTTACTTGGCGCTGCCATCCTCGGCAGGCTTCTCCTCGGCCGCGGGTGCCGGTGCGGGAGTGTCGCCGACCTTAACGTCCAGAAGCTCGACCTTGAACTCAAGAGCCTCGTTGGGGCCGATCATGCTTGAGCCATAAGTGCCGTATGCAAGGTCCGACGGAATCCACAATGTGATCTGACCACCCTTTCCGACAAGCTGCAGGCCCTCGGTCCAGCCCTTGATCACGCCGTTGAGCGGGAACTCGGTCGACGAACCGCGCTTGTACGACGAATCGAACACCTCGCCGTCACGGAACTTGCCTTCGTAATTCACCTCGACGACATCGGTAGCCTTGGGCTTGATGGCGGCATCACCCTCGCGGTCGATACGGTAGAGCAGGCCGCTCTCGGTCTTCTGCACGCCGCTCTGCTTCTCGATCGAGGCGAGCCACTCCTCCGAGGCCTTCTTGTTCTCGGCAGGGCGCGTAACCATGAAATAGGTCTGCATGCACATGGCAGCCTGATCGGGAGTAACGACAGTCTCGCCGCCCGAATACGCATCGACGAAACCCTTCACGAACCAATATGTCTGCAGGGGCAGGCGCGAACTGCGCAGGCGCGAACCCATATCGGCACCGTAAGCCTCCGACACCTCCTTGCGCTCGGCATCATTCTCGAATATGTCCACCTCCTTGGGGTCGATGGGCGCAGCCGTAGAGTCCTTCATGCGCTCACGCATCTCCTCATTGAGTTTCTGCAGGCGCTCCGGACGCTTGTTGCTGAAGAAATCCTCCAGCACGGCCACGGCATCCTCGCTCTTCATACCCTTGTTGAACATGGCGTTCTCGGCATTCTTCGCCAAAAGTGCCGCGTCGAATTTCATCTCGGGCATATCCCCTGCGATACCCCGTCCGACATCCATACCTATGGCGTACGACAACGTGTCCATATTCGACCTGCTTCCCTTCGAGATTCCCGACGGCGCCTTTCCGCCGCACGAAACCATCGCCGCCGCGCATACGAGCATGGCGGCCCCGAAAATAATCTTTTTCATCTCCTACTTAAAAAATTTATCGTTTTACAACTTTCCGTTCACATCACTGCCGGCACACATGCCCCGCGCTGGCCATACGGACATCCGCCCTGCCGGCCGGAACCGCGCCCGACGGGCTACCGCCGGCGTTTCACCTCCACGACCTCCACTTCATAACGCAGCATCTGGTTGGGTTTCACACCCAGCTCCTCGTTGCCGACGGCGCCGTATCCCAGCGCCGAGGGGAGCCACATGGTCAGCTTGCCGCCTTGGCCCACAAGCTGCACGCCCTCGCCCAAGCCCTCGATGAGCCTGTGTACAGGAGAGCGGAGCGTATCGCCGCGGTCGTAGGACGAATATATCAACTTGCCGTCGAGCGTCTCCGCACGATAGCGTATGGCCACCGTATCACGGTCGCTCGAGGCCGTAAGGTTCATGTCACCCAGCGCCTCGACCTTGTATGTGAGGCCGCTGCGCGTACGCACGATGTCGCGGTCCGACTGCTCGAGGTCCGACAGGTACTGCTCCTCGTATGAGCGCGTACGCTCGTACGCCCCATAGTTCATATAGGCGAGGAAGTATGTCTTGGCGTCCTCGGCCGTGATCTTCTCCTTTCCGGCCAAGGCGTCCCCGATGGCGGCGCATATCACGTCGGCGCGCAACGTGGAGTCCATCTCCATGATATTGTACGCTATATTCATGCCCACGACATAAGACAACGAATCGGTCTCGTCGCCGAGGGTCAATCCGCCCTCGCGGCCGCACGACACGGACGCCGACAGGACCGACAGGCAAACGGCCGCCACGGCCGTATACAAATATCCTTTCATCTTCAATCGTTTCTCTTCTGCGAGCGCAGGGCCATACCGCACAAGCGGTACAACATTCGCGCCGCCACCTCGGCATCGACGTAATCCTCGACCTTGGGGACCACCCCTGCCACATCGAATCCCGCGATACGGCGGCCCGACTCCACAACGCGGTTGACCATATAGAGCGCCTCGTCGAAGCGCATGCCGCCGGGTGCCGCATAGGGAGAATGGGGACAGTTCTCGATCGAGAGGACCGAGATGTCGAAATCGACATATACCGTCTGCGGCAGTTCCGCCACGATGGCGTCGCACACGTCGCGCCACGACGCCCCGCCGAAACGCATCGACGCGATACGGTCGGTGTCGTACAGCACTATGCGAT
>CASFQF010000131.1 GCA_949296635.1 uncultured Alistipes sp.
CTAAGCTTGTTGCCAACTATGTTCTGCCATGACATCCTCACATACTCTCTAAACATCAGATGATCCCCCTTCGACAAGCCTGCCGTCGAGGATTTCAACAGTCCGTCCCGCACTTCGGGCTATATCGTGATCGTGCGTTATCATCACTATGGCCATGCGGTTGTTGAGGCGCTGCAGCATTGCGTATAGTTCCCGTCCGAAACTGCTGTCGACGAAGTTGGTCGGCTCGTCGAGTATGAGCAGCTGCGGGTCGGATATTATGGCGCGGCACAGCAGGGCGCGCTGCATCTGGCCGCCCGACACCTCGCCTATGGGCTGCGAGGCGATGTCGCCTATGCCCTCTTCGTCGAGAAGCCGTGCCGCGAGACGTCTGTCCGCAGCCTTGTAGAGCCCGAAGAAACCCTTGCCGCTCTGCAGTCCCGAGAGGGCGACCTCCTCGATCGAGATGGGAAAGCGTCGGTCGAACTGCGATACCTGCGGCATGTAGCCTATCTTGTAGTGGTTGCCGCGGCGCAGCGAGCCGTCTATGGTTATGGTGCCGCTGTGTGGTACGGCCCCGAGAATCGCCTTGGCCAGCGAACTCTTGCCGCCGCCGTTGGGGCCGATGACTCCGATGAAGTCGTCATCGTAGATGTCGAGGTCGACACCCTCCAATGCCACGTGCCCGTCGTACGAGACACCTACGCCGCGCAGCGATATGAGCGTTTTCCTATCCATATGCGTCATGGCTTCCGCCTTTTAATGTCCGCTTTCCGTTATCGTGCGGGTTATTTCGAGTATATTGTTTTCGACATCCTCGGCCATAGGGTCTATTTCGTGGCATTCGACCCCTATGTCGCGTGCCACGACCTCCACGACCGACCTCGGAAATTGCGATTGGTAGAGCAATGCCGTGACATGCGCCGCGCGTGCACGGTCGATTACACGGGCCAATTCCCGTGCCGAGGGCTCCTTACCGTCGGTCTCGACGGCGATCTGTTCCAGCCCGTATGCGCGGGCAAAGTAGGTGAGGGCAGGGTGGTAGACGACGAACGCTTTTGTCCTCGACGCCTCGCACATGGCGCGGCACTCGTCGTCGAGCCTGCGGAGCCGGCCGTCGAACTCTTCGTATGATCGGGTATATTTCACAGAGTCGGGATAACGCATCATCACCGCTTCGTATACGTTGCGCGCCATTGTCCTTAACTCGCGCGGCGAGGTCCATATATGGGGGTCGATACCGTGGGGCATACCCTTGGCGGCGGCCTCTCGGCCGCAGGCCGCGATTGCTTTGTGGTCTCCGTGCGAGCACGAGCCGGCCATGAGCTCTATGCCGCGGCTCAGGTCGACGAGGTAGTCCCTGCGTTCCATGCGCGCGAGCAGCGCATTCTCGAAGTCGATGAGTCCCGTCGCGAAGACCATTTGCGACTCGTTCAAGCGGATATATTGTTTGGGTGACGGCTCGAACGTTTCGGGGCTTGCGCCTGCCGGTACGAGAACGTCGATTGCGAAGTCTTGGCCTACGATCTGTTCGACGATATGTTTTACCGGCAATATGGTGGCGGTCATAACCTGACGGCCGTCGGCCGTTGCGGCACCTCCGCCGCATGAGACGAGTGCGAGCGACGCGGCGGCAAGAAACGGCGATATGTATGCGGTGAATTTCATTGAGTCAAATCCGTGTTTCGGCTCTGCGGCCGTAAACATGCAAATATACGAATTTTGCCGATATAATTCGGCCTGCCAAGACCAAAAAGGAGGTGTCCGCATCTGCGGCCGCGGCGTGTGGGGACAAAAAAGTCCGATCCCGCAACAGGGATCGGACTCGTATGGTTGTATTGCGGTTGTTTAGAGCGTGGTGAGCTTGAAGTTCTTCCAGAGTACCTTGATGTTGTTGCCGTCGTGTATCTGGAGCATGATACGGCCCGGGGTCTTGCCGATGAGCTCGTCGTCGATGTCGACCATGGCCTCGCCGTTGAGCCACGTCTGTACCTTGTCGCCCTCGACGCGCAGGCGGAGCGTGTTCCACTCGCCCTCCTTGAGGATCGTCTCCTTCTCGTCGGGGATCTGTACGAGCCAGCCGCGGCCGTAAGACTCATAGATGCCGCCCGTATCGTTGCCCTTGGGTGCAACCTCGCACTGCCAGCCGTTGACGATGTTGTTCTTGTAACCGCCCTCGACGAACGAGTGGAAGAAGAGGCCTGAGTTGCCGTTGGTCACCTGCTTGAACTCGACGGTCAGATCGAAGTCGTCGTAGTATTCGCGCGTGCCGAGATAGCCGTAACGCAGGTCCTCGCCGTTCTCGGTAACGAGGTTGCCCTCGTTGTCAACCGATACGCGCATGCTGCCGAAGAGCTCCCAACCCGTGAGGTCCTTGCCGTTGAACAGGTCGACCGTCTTGCCGGCCTTGCGGGGCAGCTCCTTGATCTTGATGTTGCGGAACGATGCGGGGTCGCCGTGGTCCTGAAGGCAGATGACGCCCTCGTGTGCTAGACCGTACTCGGTGGCGTCGCCCCATTTGCCGCTGGCCTTCTTTGCGAACCAATCGTCTGTCCATGCCTCGAACTCGAGGATCTTCTCGCCGTTGAGCCAGTGCTCCACATGGCCGTTGTCGAAGACGATCTTCGAGGTGTTCCACTCGCCGACGGGATTTACATGCATCTTCTTATAATCGGGCAGGTGCATGGCGTAATCGACGCCCAGCTTCTGCCACTCCTCGAGCTTGGCGGGGGCATTTACCTCCTCCCAGCCCTCGTTGTCGATGAGCTGATACTCGGGGCCCGTAACATACGGCACGGGGAATTTGGGGTTCTCGATCACGTGGTAGAGCATGCCGCTGTTGCCGCCGTGGGTGAGTTTCCAGTCCCATACCAGCTCGAAGTTGGCGTACTTCTTGTCTGTTACGATGTAACCCGATGCATCGCCGCCTTCGCCCGAAGCCTGTATGCAGCCGTCTACGACACGCCAGCCGTTGGTGAGCGAGTCGCCGTTGTAGTCGCGCCAACCGTCGAGGTTTTCGCCGTTGAAGAGAAGCTGCCAGCCGTCGGCCTCCTCGGCTGCGGTGAGCGTGTTGTGCTGCTGGCACGATGTCGCGGCTCCTGCGGTTATTGCCGCAACTGCGATCATGGATAGAATTTTCTTCATAGTGTTTATTGTGTTAAAGTAGTTGTGTAAGTCGGAGTATTTATTTGAATCATCCTATCTTTTGCGTTATGCTTCTGACTTTTAGGGAGTAGCCTCCCTCCTGCGGGGAGCAGGCCTCGAGGATCAGCCCATTCATGCCGTCCGTCGGGACGGCGCCGTCGGCGCAGTAGGGCAGGCGGTCGGTGTACCATACATGCCATGTGCGGCCGTTGAAGGAGGCCTCGGCGCAACGGCAGTCATAACCCATTATACGGCGTGTGTCACCCGTGTCGTGCCACGCCGATGTTGCCGAGGCGCTGGCTACGAAACATGCCTGCGGATTGATGCCGACAGGGTAGTACGCCCCGTCGAAACGGCGCAATGCCATCTTGCGGCTGCACGACGGCCGCATGCGGAAGAACCCCTTGCCGCGGCTGTTGTACACGGTGTCGACTTGCAGGTGGAGGAAGTCGCTGCGGCCGCGGTCGGTACGTTCGTATATCACGTCGAGCGTCGACGGCGGGATGCTTTGACGGCCGGCATCAACGGTATTGCCGGCAATATGCCCCGCCCCGTATCCCGAAACGTATGTGTAGGCGAAAAAAAACGCAACTGCGGCGGCTACGGACAACGTGTTGATATGTCGAATCGAAATCTTCAAATTTTCGTATGTTTTCTCATTCGTATGCACCCGTACGCTTGGCGGCCGTCACGAAACGCTCCGCAACATTCACCGAGTTGGCTCGGAGCCTTATCGGCATCTGTCCGGCCGGCTATCGGCGGCGCTTGGCGTTTCCTGCGGTTCGAAAGCCGTGAGGACGCACGCTTCCCGATACAAAAATAGAAAATAAAACTGAAAATGTGCATTATTCCGATGGCTTTTGGCTGTTTTTATTTCGGAATCAGACAGCTTTCGGTGATAATTTTATATCTTTATACGAAATACGCAGGGCGTTGTCCCAATCACGGGAGTGTCGGGCTTTTCCCCGCGGCAGAAACCGATGTGTCATGGAGGATTCGAACATAATACATACATGTCTTTACAATTCCCCGTGCGGGGATCTTTTGCTCGGTTCGCTCGGCGGGGCGCTATGCCTGTGCGATTGGGCGGACAAGCCGAAGCGTGCGGAGACGGATGCCGTGTTGAAACGGCTGTCGGGTGCGGATTATGTCATGGCACCGTCGGAGACGACGCGGATGGCCGCGGCGCAGTTGGATGAATATTTTGCGGGGCGGCGTATGTCGTTCGACATGCCGTTGCGGCTGTTCGGGACGGAGTTCCGACGCAGGGTGTGGGAGGCGCTTCTCGAGATACCGTACGGTGCTGCCGTGTCATACCGCGATATGGCCGAACGTGTCGGCAGGCGGAGTGCCGTGCGTGCCGTGGCTGCCGCCGTAGGGGCGAATCCCGTCTCTATATTTGTGCCGTGCCACCGTGTCATAGGAAGCGGCGGACGCCTTGTCGGATATGCGGGCGGCGTGGAGGCCAAACGTATGATGCTGGAACTCGAGAAGGGTAGCGGCGCCGTGATACGATAGGGTATGGCTTTGCCTTAAGCCTGATGTTACTAAAATAGAATATGCGTCGATGAAGAGCGAAAAGGAAAAAATGCTGGCAGGTGAATATTACGATTGCGGCGATGCCGGGCTTCTCGCACGTTGGCATGAGGCCAAGCGCCTGCAGCAGGAATACAACACGGCGGCCTCGGACGATACGCGGCGTCTTGACGCGCTGTTGGACCGCCTGCTCGGCGGACGCGGTGCGAATGTATGGGTGGCGGCGCCGTTCTTTGTGGATTACGGCGAGAATATACATTTGGGTGATAACGTCGAGATAAATATGAACTGTGTGTTCCTCGACTGCAATGCCATCACGATAGGTGACCGCACGGGCATAGGCCCCGGGGTACATATATATACGGTGTTCCATCCGACTGATCCCGACGAACGGCTCTCGCGCGAAAGCAATTTCTGGCGGTCGCGTACGGCTCCCGTGACCATCGGCAGCAACGTGTGGGTCGGCGGCGGCAGCATCATCCTGCCCGGGGTGACCATAGGTGACGGCAGCACCATAGGCGCCGGCAGTGTCGTGACGCACGACATACCGCCGCGCTGTGTCGCCGTAGGTAATCCGTGCCGCGTCATAAAACGGTTGTAACGTGGGCGGCGTGGGCGTGATGTTGCCTGTTGGGCTTTTCCCGTAATTGTTGTTTATATGGGCCACGCTTTGTCGTAAGGAGTATTTCTTGCCGTGATGGTTTTGCGGCGGCCTGCTTGGCCGCTTTGTTGTACGTGTCGTATCGCAGAAACGCGAAATTGCGCGACATTGTCGGTTTCGTTGCGTCGCCGGACGAGTATTGTGTTGCCGACCTGAAAGCCGTAAGCATAATCTCGAGCGTCATATGGTTGGTCGTCGTCAACATATCGTGTTCGCACTGTTACCATTCTCGATTTGCGCATATTCAATGCCTCGGCGCCGGAAAACAGCATCGGGCAGGCACTTACATACTTCCCGCTCTGGGTAATTCTCCTGCTGCCTCCGGTATTGGAGGAGACCGCTTCCCGATTGCCGCTGAAACGTAAGCGTATTTTTATAGCGTTGTCGGCCGCGGCGGTGGCCTTTATTGTTTCGGCATCCGTTTTCTCAACATAAGTTTATGATGTCACATGGCCGAGATCGGCGGCATGTGCCGTTATAGGGTTGGCTTTTGGGCTTTGGGGGTACAAGTGGATACGGAGAATGGATTTCCGTGTTTGGTTCTGGTTTATGGCGCTCCTTTTCTCGATTCTGCACGTAATGAACTATGGGTCAGATATTATCGGCGTCGAAGAATGGCTGCGTACAATAGTCAGAGGGTGTGCCAAACTGCCCAGCGCCTTGATTCTCGGATACATAAGGT
>CASFQF010000132.1 GCA_949296635.1 uncultured Alistipes sp.
GTCGACATACGTACGCTCGACCACGCCGTCGAACGGCGCGCGGAGCTTCGTCTCGACGAGCAGGTCCTTCGAGTTCTCGTAAGCCGACTTGGCCTGAACGTAGGATGTCTGTGCAGACTCGTACTCCTGCCGCGAGACAGCCTCATGGTCGAGCAGCCGTTTCATGCGCGAGAGCTGCGACGAGGCCTTCTCATAGAGCGAACGGTCGGCATCGACCTGAAGCTGCACGTCGCGCGGGTCGAGCTGCGCGAGAAGCGCCCCGCGCGCAACATAGTCGCCCTTTGCCACATCGACGCTCAGGACCTGACCCGCAATCTTGAACGCAAGGTTAGTGGCGTCATCGGCCGTGGCCATGCCTGCGAAATCCTTGTCGACATAATCGACGGCATGTACCGTAGCCACCTTCACGGGCCGCACATAGCTATGTTCGGGCGCACCGCCGCCCCAGCTGCCGCAGCCGGCACATACCGCGGCCGTCAGTAACAGAGTAATTATCGGTTTGCACATAGGCATAAAAAAATTGGCCTTCACGGCTGTGAAGGTCAATTTTTATACCAAACCCCCGTTCGCGGGGACCGTGCGGTCAGAAATCTATGCTCCCGCAATTGTACTTCGCCTCAATGACACCGTCGTGCAGCACCACAAGGCCGTTCTTGGCCCGCAGCACCGTCTTCATGACCGTAGCATCGATATTGTAGCAGCGCACCTCGTCGCTGCCGTCGAAACGGTAATAGGTAACGCTGCGCAGCGGCTGCGGCGTGATACACACCACCGCGGCGCCCTCCCCGCCCGCTCGTTCCACAACGCGGCGCAGACGGCGGCGGCAACCCTCGCCTATGTCGTTGAAATCGGTGACGCAGATAAGGTATACGGTCCCCTCGCGCGTCAACAGGTCGTCCGTCACATTACCCTCGGGATCCGACAGCGAGAACTCGCTTACAAGAGTCTGCACGGCCGACGTCTCATTCTCGACGCGGGTCTCGACCCACTCCCATTTCGAATCGTCGCGCCACTCCTCGTCGTCGATCGAGAACTCCCGCAGTTCATCCGTGGCGCGGTTGCGGTAGACGAGGACATACTCCTCCTCCGACATGGTCTCGGCACCCGTATCGTGCTGCTCGGCTATCATCTCGTAGATATTGGCCCCCTTCTTATAGGGCAGGAAATCTATCAGCGGCAGCGTGAAGTAGCAATATGTCCCTAGACCCATCGCCAGCACGAAGAACAGCGTCGTGAGGCATATCTCTATACGCTTGAACTCCAGCACGCGGTGGCCGCGGTAACGGTACCACACCACGAACACCATCGGCAGTATGACCACATTCTTGGCAAAGGTCTCCCACGGTGTCAGCTTCAGGGCATCGCCGAAGCAGCCGCAGTCCTCGACCGGTATCCACGTGGCACTCAGGAATGTGAGCACCGTAAAGAATACCATCGACGCCAATGCGAAGATCGACACCAGCCGCGTACGCACCTTGAACAGCAGCATAAGGCCCATCATAAGCTCGGCACCGCACAGCCATATCGAGAACATCATGCTCACGCGGCTCAACTCCTCCATGCCGTATATAGAGAGGTACTCGTTTACCTTCAACGCCGTACCCCACGGGTCTACCGCCTTCACGAATCCCGAGAAGACGAATATGAGGCCCACGATGACGCGGCACACGTGCGAGGCTATCTTCAACTTGCGGCTCATCTCTCCATGCGATCGACATATCGGTTCACAAGGCTCCGGATACGGGCGAAGACCTCGTCGGGCGAGGCCATCGCCTCGCCTGCAGCACTGCAATCGACCACATGCAGGTCGTGGTCATGGCGCACGGCATCGAGGTAGACGTCGCGCACCGACTTCTGGAACTCGAGCGACGACTCGTGTATGTCCCTGCCGCCGTGCAGGTACTCGCGGTCGGCACCCTCGCGCGCCTCGGCCAGCTTGCGCTCCGTAAAGGCGAACGGCACGTCGAGGAAGATCGAGATGTCGGGCTGCGGGATCTTGAAATATTCGTACTCCAGATCGAAGATCCAGCGACGCAGATCTTCGCGCCGTGCCGCATCAGCCACTTTGGCACATTGGTATCCTATATTCGAATAGACATATCTGTCGGCGATAACGACCTTGCCCGTATCGAGCCAGCGGCGTATCAAAGCCGCGGCATCACGGCGGTCGCCGGCATAGAGCATGGCCACGATATAGGGGTCCACCTCATTGATACCGCCCAACTCGCCACGCAGAAACCGCGCGATCAACTCACCGAAAAACGGCGCCTCGAAACGCGGGAAATGTATGTATTCGCTCGCCACGCCCCGCTCCTCGAACATCTCGCGCAGCTTCTCGATCTGTGTGGACTTGCCAGAACCGTCCACGCCCTCAAGCACTATGAACATGAATTCTTATTTTTTCGTTTGGTATTCCAATCCTCCTGTACGGCCGGAAATTCCGGCCCGTCACACCCTTCACCCTGCATCGGCATCCGCCTGCCGCACAACCCTATTCCCGCGGCAGTCGCCGCAAACCGGCTCCGGCTACCGCAGCATGCGCACGGCACGCCGCACGCCGGCCGCAAGCGCGTCGATCTCCCCGCGCGTATTGTACATGGCCAGCGAGGCGCGGCACATGCCCGTCACGCCGTAATGGTCCATAACCGGCTCGGCGCAATGGTGCCCCGTACGCACGGCTATGCCCAGCTTGTCGAGGATCATACCCATATCATAATGGTGCACGCCCTCGACGTTGAACGATATGATGGGCGACTTGCCCTCCGTCGTCCCGTATATGCGCAACCCCACGATCTCTCCGAGGGCCTCGGCGGCATAGTCTGCCAGCGACCTCTCGTATGCCTCGATCTCGGCGGCATCGAGCGACTGCACGTACCTGACGGCCTCGGCAAGGCCCACGGCCCCGACATAGTTGGCCGTGCCCGCCTCGAACTTGAGCGGCAGCGGCGCGTACGTCGTCCCCGCGAACGAGACCCTGTCGACCATATCCCCGCCGCAGAGGAACGGCGGCATCGCCTCCAGCAGCTCGCGGCGGCCGTACAGCACGCCTATACCCGTAGGGCCGTACAATTTATGCCCCGAGAAGGCATAGAAATCGCACCCCAGCGCGCCGACGTCGACACCGCCGTGAACGATGCCCTGACACCCGTCGACCGTAACCAACGCACCGGAGGCATGCGCCCGCTCTATCACGGGCCGCCGGTCGGGCCGCGTACCCAGCGTATTGGATGCCTGCGTCACGGCCACCATGCGCGTGCGAGAGTCTATAATGTCGTCCAGCCGCTCTGTCATCAGCCGCCCATCGTCGTCGAAGGGGAGCATGCGCAGCGTGGCCCCCTTGCGCTCGGCCACAAGCTGCCACGGCACCAGATTCGAGTGGTGCTCCATCTCGCTTACCACGATATTATCGCCCTCGCGCAGGAACCGCTCGCCCCACGCATAGGCTACCGTGTTGAGCGACGCCGTCGCCCCCGCCGTGAATACCACCTCCTCGCGCGCCGACGCCCCGATAAAGGCCCGCACCGTTTCGCGCGCCTGCTCGTAGCGTTCGGTCGCCTGCTCGGCCATGAAATGCACCCCGCGGTGGATGTTGGCATTGAGCGTACGGTACATTTCGTCGACACAGCGCAGCACGCACTCCGGCTTCTGCGCCGTGGCGCCGCTGTCGAGGTAGACCAGAGGCCGGCCGTTCACCTCGCTTGCGAGAATGGGGAAATCCCTGCGTATCTTATCTGCGTCGAACATGTTACAACTCCTCCAGTTTTGCCGTAAGTTCCCCTGCCAGCGCCTCCGCCAGAGGCCCCGCCTGCGACACTATGTCGCGCACGAAGCCCTCGATCTGAAGCCGCCGCGCCTGCGCCTCCGTGAGGCCGCGCTGGCGCATGTAAAGGATAGCGTCGTCGTCGAGCTGCCCCACCGTGGCGCCGTGCGAACACTTCACGTCGTCGGCATATATCTCGAGCTGGGGCTTCGTCTCGATACGCGCCCCGCCGCCCAGCACTATGTTCCGGCTCGTCTGCCGCGCGTCTGTCTGCTGCGCATCCTGCGCCACATACACCAGCCCGTTGAACCTGCACTCGGCACTGCCGCCGGCAACGCCCTTCACGAGCGAGTTGCTCGTACAGCGCGGCACGTTGTGCGACACCCGCAGGCCGAAACGCACACGCTCCGCGCCTCCCGCAAGGAACGCCCCGCGAAGGTTGTTCTCGGCACCCTCGCCGTCCAGACCAACAGCATAGTCGGCCTCGGCCGAGCCCGTCACCACCGACGTTATGTCGCAGCGGCTCGAAGCCGCCTGACTCACACGGCACGCACCCGCAGCACCGCCGCAGAAGAACTCCACCAGATGCAGCGCCGCGCCCTCGCCCACGGCGATCTCCAGCGACGACGCTCCAACCGCCGTATGCACCGCAACGAGCGACAGCCGGCCTCCCGCCTCGACACGGCGCACCTCATGCGAGGGATTCACCATGATCTCGGCCTCGCCCGCCGCACCGTGCGCTATGTATTCGAGCAGTTTCATTCCTTGTAGTCGTTTATGAGCCAATCGTAACCCTCGCGCTCGAGTTTCTGCGCCAGAGTCTTGTCGCCCGAATATATTATGCGGCCCTTGTAGAGCACATGCACCACATCGGGCACGATGTAATCCAGCAGGCGCTGGTAGTGCGTGATGACCACCGTGGCGTTATCCTTCGTATGGAGCTTCGTCACGCCCGTGGCGACGATGCGCAGGGCGTCGATGTCAAGACCCGAGTCGGTCTCGTCCAGCACCGCCAGCTTGGGGTCGAGCATCGCCATCTGGAATATCTCGTTCTTCTTCTTCTCGCCGCCCGAGAAACCCTCGTTCACGGCGCGGTTCGTCAGCTTCGAGTCGAGCTCCACAACGGCGCTCTTCTCGCGCATCAGGCGCAGGAACTCCCCCGCCTTGAGGGGCTCCTCGCCGCGGTACTTGCGCTGCTCGTTCACGGCCATCTTCATGAAGTTGGCCATCGTCACGCCCGGGATCTCCACCGGATACTGAAACCCGAGGAAAAGGCCCATGCAGGCGCGCTCCTCAACGGGCAGGCCCAACAGGTCGCGTCCCAGAAACTCGACCGAACCCGCCGTAACGGTATACTTCGGGTTTCCGGCCAGCACCGACGCCAGCGTACTCTTGCCCG
Source organism: uncultured Alistipes sp. (assembly GCA_949296635.1). Taxonomy (GTDB): domain Bacteria; phylum Bacteroidota; class Bacteroidia; order Bacteroidales; family Rikenellaceae; genus Alistipes. Next base: position 5,160 of record CASFQF010000132.1, read on the forward strand.
ACCCGTTGGGGCCCATTATGGCATGCACCTCGCCGGCATGCACCTCGAAGTCTATGCCCCGAAGTATCTCCTTGCCTTCGACCGAGGCGTGCAGATTCTTTACACTCAACATATCTTTTTCGCCAATTTTTTACATTTCACAATTTTCGGGCAGCATTACTACGTCAAAAATAGCCGTATGCCCCCCCCAAACCGATATTCCGCGCACCGAATTATCCGACCGAACCTTCGAGGCTGATGGCCAGCAGCTTCTGCGCCTCGACGGCGAACTCCATCGGCAGCTTTGCCAGCACCTCCTTGGCATAGCCGTTCACGATAAGGCCCACGGCATCCTCCGTCGAGAGGCCGCGCTGGTTGCAGTAGAAGAGCTGCTCCTCCGAGATCTTCGACGTCGTGGCCTCGTGCTCCACCACCGCCGACGCATTGCGCGAGTCGATCACGGGGAAGGTATGGGCCCCACATCGGTCGCCTATCAGGAGCGAGTCGCACTGCGAGTAGTTGCGGGCGTTGTCCGCGCCCTTGGCCACGCGCACCATGCCGCGGTAGGAATTCTGGCTCATGCCGGCCGAGATACCCTTCGAGACTATGCGGCTGCGCGTGTTGCGCCCCACGTGTATCATCTTGGTGCCCGTATCGGCCTGCTGGAAGTTGTTGGTCATGGCCACCGAATAGAACTCGCCCACGGAGTTGTCCCCCTGAAGCACGCAGCTCGGGTACTTCCACGTTATGGCCGAGCCGGTCT
>CASFQF010000133.1 GCA_949296635.1 uncultured Alistipes sp.
CACGCCGCCGAGATCGATGAGGAGATCTCTTCCTGCCTGCGCGGCTGGACGATTCAGCGCCTTTCCCGCGTGGATCTGGCGATCCTGCGCCTTTCCGTGTACGAGATGCAGTATACGTCGCTGCCGCCGGCCGTCTCCTTCATTTTGAAATCGACCGTTTCCGGTTCGGCTACCACCGAAAGACTCTGTTTCTCTGCCGTCACGCCCTGCGGCAGCTTCAATACGCGCACCGTCCGCGGTGTGAACCATTGTATCTCAATATCGATACCCTTATCGGCTATCGTCGTCCTGACACCGGTTGCGGTACGCTGAACCTCTTGCGCCGACACCGCTCCCGCAAATAAGGCAAATGCGACGCACGCAATGCATCTCTTCATATTCGATAAATTCAAGTGTTAGGTATCCCTTCCCGAAAGCGGCCGCAGGCCGCCCGCCACCGAACGGTAGCGTAACAAAGTTATTATTTTTTTCGGGCACAAGGGACATCGGATACTGTCCGGGCCGTTTTTTACGCTAAGTACCGGCCGCACAGCCGGCATCACCTTTTGACAGGCTCTATAACCATGACCACGCCGCCGCGTGGTTTGCACCCGACAGACACCGGCAGGGAATCGCGCAGCATCTCGGCCGTAGTGACCGCCCACGGCGAGGCCGCCCCGTCACCGTCGGCGAAGGTCGTAATACGGTACTCCCCCTGCGGCAGGAAATCCCACTCCAGCGGCAGCGTGGCGGAATGGTCGCTGCCGTTGAGCACCCCGACATACCACACATCGCCGCTGCGGCGTGCCAAAGCCGCCCACTCGCCCGGGTATCCCGATACAAGGCGCGTATCGTCCCACACCGTAGGCAGCGTGCCGATAAGGCGCTGCACCGCCTCCGGCTGCGCAAGATAGCTCTCGGGACGGTCGGCCCAATGCTGCAGCGACGACTCGAACACCACGGGCAGCGCCAGCTCGTGCGCATGGGTGGTGATGTGAGGATGCTGCGAGTCGGAGAAGGTGCAGGGAGTGTAATCCATCGAGCCCACGACGTTGCGCGTAAATGGCAGCGTGGCGTTATGCGCCGCCGCACGGTCCGTAAGCACGCCGTTGTTATTGTACCACTCGGCGCCGTAGACACCCTCCGCCGTCATGAAGTTGGGATATGTGCGCTGCCAGCCCCGCGGCACCGTAGCGCCGTGGAAGTTGACCATCAGCCCGTAACGCGCGGCATCCTCCAGCAGGTCGACACAATACTCCATCGTCTTCTGCGTATCGCCCTCGAAGAAGTCGATCTTGATGCCCGCCACGCCCTTGTCGCGCAGCATGGCATACTCCTTCTCGCGCGCCTCGGGAGTATTGAGGCGGAACAACGGCCCCGCGGCCCCGGGCGAACTCCATGCCGTCGACGAATTGTACCACAGCAGCGGCAGCACACCCCGCTCCGCGGCGTAACGCAGAGCGTCGTCTATGTCGCCGCCGTTGCCCATTACGTCCCACTCCCAGTCTATAAGCACATAGGGCAGCCCCAGCGCGGCGGCCATGTCGACATACTGCGTCACGACGGCATAGTCGCGCGAGCCGTGGTTGTGCGCCCAATATATCCACGACACGCCTCCCGTGCGGATCCAGTCCGTATCGTCTATGCGGCAGGGCTCGCTCACGTCGGTTACCAGCGTAGATTCCACAACATCATCCAACCCGCCCACGATAAGCACACGCCACGGCGAGTGCCAATCGCCCGAATAAGGTTTCGTATTTTCGTCGGGGCATACCCTATAATCGGTACCCTTGGCATCGTTGTAAAGCGACGAGGCACTGTGCCACCGCTCTATGCCGGCCTCGGTAACAAGGACCCAGACATTCCCCTCGCCCTCAACAAGCGCAGGGTATCCCCAATGGCGGTTCCCGCCCTCACCCGTAGAGGCCTGCGGATAGAAATCCTCGTATGACGTATTGTACGGCTGCATCCAGCGGCGCGTGCCCTCTCCTATGCGGTATGTCGTCAGCTCCTCGGATACAAGCATGCCCTCCTGATCCGGCAGCTCGTAGCGGAAGGCCACGCCGTCGTTGTAAAGGCGTATGCGGAGGGCCATCTCGCGGCCCGAAGCATCGGCCAGCGTGCAAAGATATTCCGACGCCTCGTTCATACAATCGCGCCGCTTGCCCGTCGGCATCTCGTAGTGTTCCAATATGTGTTCGGCACCGCCCACGCCCGTCAACCGCGCCGTCGTGCCGTCGAAGCCGCCACACACGACACCCATGTCGGACACCTCGATAACATAACGCATCTCGCCCGCGCCATTGCGGCATGATACAGCCAGCGAGGGCCGCCCCGCCGCACCGGGACCGAAAGACGCCCTCACCTTTCCGTTCGGCGAGGTCATGGCACCGCCGCACGACGTCAGCAGCACGCAAGACAACGCGAACAGCAGAATATTCCTGTATCCCATAATCCTTATCAATTTAAGTTTGAGCTTTCATCTTATATTATACGGCCGTCGCATATAGTACGGAAAGAGCAGCGGGAAGCGGTTACAGCAGCGTGCCGAGCCACACCACCATAGCCACATATAGTGCCATGAGCAGCATACTCACCGCCTTGCGTATCCTGTACGGGCGCAGTTTGCCCGAGACACGGTATATCGACACCGTGACCACGACCGCGACGACGGCCGCCGCCACGGGCATGATTGCCGCCACCGCGCTGAAGAGCCCCATTATGGCTTAGAACAACGCCACGGTTATCACGAAGGGGATGAGGATCAGGTTGGCAAAGAAGGGGAACACCCACCCGTAGGCGTTGTCCACCATGTCGCGGTTGCGGGTCTTTTTACCTGTCTCGGGGTCGACCTTGTATGATTTTATTTTGAAGCTGATCCAGTTGGGTATGTACAACACCCACACCACCAGCGCCAGCACGCTGCTCAGCGGCGAGGTCATCATGTTCCAGTTGACGAGGCTCTGCCAGTCGAACTGCGTCGTGAGGCAGCGGTACCCCAGATATGCCGCCGCGGCAAGCCCCACGACAAGGCATGAGGCGCGGAAGACACCGTAGGATGACGAACGCACGTCCGACTCGTCTACCTTCAGAGACATAGCGCTGCGCAGGCGCTGCCCCAGCGGCGCACGCACCTTGCCGCGGCCGTCGGTGCCGTACTCTTTCACAAGGCGCACCAGATGCTCGTGGCAGCGTTCGTCTCCAGCAGAAAACCCCTTCTCGAAATACTCCTGCGCCCTGACGGCGGAACGCCCTCTCTCATCGCCGTAGGCGTAAGCCAGAGCCATCCTGTACCACAGCTCCCGCCGCCACCGCTCCGGCATATCCGACGCATGGCGCTCGGCCTCCTGCAGGGCCTCAATGGCGGTCTCGCGACGGCCGTCGCGCACCTGTGCCGCGATGATCGAGTCTCGGCTGTCGATAAGGATTCCCCGCAGCAGATACTGCAGCGGGCTGCCGCCGCTCACAAGGTGCTCGTACTGCCGCCGCAGGTCGGCGCGCGGCTCGTCCAGCGCCCGCTCCAATGACGTGAAAGGGCTACGGCACATTGCGTATTTGTCGTACAGGCGCACGGCGTAATCCATGATCCCGTCGGCCGCCGCATCCTCGGCGGGGGCGGTGGCGGCCACGGCGTTCAGCCCGTCGAACAGCTGCCGCTGGTATGCGGTCTGGAAATTGTCGAAACTGTATCTCATAAGGCTTGTCCTAATTTAGATTCCCCATACAAATGTATGAAAAAAAGGGATGTCGGACAAACACGCCCTCCGGCAGCAGAATTTGACCGTGTCGATTTTATTTCGTATATTTGTCCAAATGGGTGCAGGCTGTCCCTGCGGACATAGTAACGCGCCCGAAAATATTATGAACCATATAACCGCATACACGATCATGGCTCTGTTCTCATTCTTCACCGGCGGCGGTCACGCGGGCGGCCCCGCATACCCCACCGACACGATCACCGCAGCCGACGGTACGGCCGTCACCTTCACCTTCTTCAAGCACGCATCGCTGGCCATCGAGGTGGCGGGCAAGCACATATATGTCGATCCCGTAGCCGACTACGCCGCCTACGCGCGCCTGCCCAAGGCCGACGTCGTTCTGGTGACGCACTCGCACTACGACCACTTCGACCGCGCCGCCATCGACGACGTGACCACACGCCACAGCATAATCGTCTGCGACAAGACCTCGGCCGAGGCTTTCGAGGGCGACTGCGTGACGATGGTACCGGGCGCCGTGGCCGACCCCATACCCGAAGTGCATATCGAGGCCGTGGCCGCCTACAACACCTCGGAGGGGCACACCGACTTCCACCCGCAGGCGCGTGAGGATTGCGGATACATCCTCACCATCGCCGGCCTGCGCATCTATATCGCCGGCGATACGGAGGATACGCCCGAGGTGCTGGCACTGCATGACATCGACGCGGCGTTCCTGCCCGTGAACCAGCCCTATACGATGACCGTCGATCAGGCCGTGCGCGCCGTCAAAGCCATACGCCCGCGCATATTCTACCCCTACCACTACGGCGAGGTCGACGAGAAGACCGACATCGACCGCCTGAAGCGCGAGCTGGAGGGTGTTACCGACGTGCGCATATTCCCCATGGAGTAGCGCGCCGCCGCATAAACAACCGAGCCGACGGTAGATTTCCCGTCGGCTCGATTCGTATTATGTTGGGTACTACCGAAAATATCACTCCTGCGGCTTGTCGTAAAGTTTATATTCCACAATGAAGGCTATGAGCAGGCCGAGACCGCCCATAAAGAGGACACTGCTGGCGACAATCTCATGAAGACCGCCAAAATTGTTTCTCAAACATACATTTTCGGCCAAAATACTACCCACGACGCCTCCCAGTCCCAAACCTACCAACACGGCGCCTATGCGCAGGGGCCATGCGGCGGCATGACGCGGGCGCGGCGACTCGGAGGGCACACCGCCGCCGACACGCAGGCCCGAAATCTTCGCATAATCCAGAAGCGAGGCGGGATCCATGCGTTCGATTATCATGCGGCGTTCCTTGCGGCATATCAGCAGTTCGAAGAACTTGTAGAGAAAGAAGGCCACGATCAGAAAGACCAGAGGCACAGAGATAAAATCATACATAACAATATAAAGTTTTAAAGGTTAAAAATCCCATTCGTGCGGAGGGCTCCCTCCCCGCTTTCGTAATATTTGACGCAGCCTGCCAGAAAAGGTTACACGGAAGAAGAAAAATTTTCGTCACGATGTAACCTTTCGGCTACGGCGGCGTCTAAATATATGCCATGCGACAACAACAGGAACACGACCTCATAGAACGTATCGCCGATGGCGACATCGAAGCCTTCGCCGTGCTGGTCGACCGCTACGCCCACGCCGTACACGCACTTGTGGCGCGCATAGTGGTTACGGCCGAGGATGCCGAGGAGGTGACACAAGACGTATTCCTCAAGGTGTTCGACCACCTGCCGCGCTTCGACCGCCGCAGCTCGCTGGCCACATGGATCTACCGCATAGCCTGCAACACGGCCGTATCGCACGCACGGCGACGCCGCAGGCCTACATGCCCCATCGACGAGCGGCGCATCGCTGCCGTAACCGATGACGAGGCCGAGCGGCTCGAGGAGACGGTCGAGCGGCAGCAGGCGTTAGACTCTCTCGCCGCGGCGATCGAGACACTCGAGGCCGACGAACGCGCCCTTGTGACGCTGCGCTACTACGAGGACCGCTCCGTAGCCGAGTGCGCCGAGATAACGGGCCTGACGGAGGCCAACGTAAAGGTGCGCCTGCACCGCATACGCAAAAAACTGTTTGTAAGGATAACAACCGCAACCTATGCCGACAAATGACACCATACGCCGCGCCATGATGCGCACGCCGCAGCCGTCGCTGCCCGCCTCGTTCACGCCGCAACTGATGGTGCGGGTGCGCCG
>CASFQF010000134.1 GCA_949296635.1 uncultured Alistipes sp.
CTCCTCTTTCGTCGGCACGGGCGGCTTGGGCCGCGCCGCGAAACGGCGGCGCGCCGAGGCGACCCACTCGGCCTTCGCCTCGAGGAACGCTATGGCGCGCCGTTCTGATACGTATGTCGGGAACGAGAGCCGCACCTCGCCCGAGGGGCGCACCGTGAGCGATATGCGCCGCGCGCGGGCCGACCGTGAGAGGGTTATCTCGCCCAGCAGGGGGTGGTGCAGCGTCGTTTTCATCCGTTACTTCAGGATTATGAACTTTACGTCGGCGCTTTCGATCTCGGTATTGTCCTGTCCGTCGACTCCGATAGACATATAGTCGAAGACCACCGTCATGGAATCCGTACGGAAGACGAGCATCTCGGCGGTGTGGAGGTCCATCTCCTCCTGCGACGGCATGTCGGAGCGCGTGTACCCTATTTTGGCCAGCTGCGTGTCGAGCAGTTCATCGGCGGGTATGCGGATGCCGTAGTACTCGATGGCGTTGCGGCCGAGGCTGTCGGCCGTTACTGTGGTCACGTCCCCGAGTGAGAGCTTGCCGTATGGCGTTATGTCGAGGTCGATACGGTCGCGGCAGGCGTCGAGATAGAGTGAGTAGCCGAAGTATTCGGCGGGGCAGGCCTCTTCGTCGGGTTCGCTGTATGACGAGGCATAGAGCGAGGTGCGGCCGGAGAGCGTCTGCAGATAGTCGTGGCTCGACTCCAGCCCGTACCGCTCCTGCAATAACTGCGGGTCGTGGCGGTCGATATAGTCGAGCGACTGGTAGAGGATGCGGTGCTGCTTGCGGCTGACGGTATCGGCATTTGTCGGGGTTCCGAGACGCAGGCGGCCCTCCCCGTCGGCTATGCCCAGAGTGCGGGCGGCGGCGTCGGCACGCCGCATCTGCGAGCGGATGGCCATATTCTCTGCCGATATTGGCGGTATGTATGCCGTGGCGGCGAAGAGGACGAGCGCCGTGAGCGATACGGTGAGATATCGTCCCGTGCGGCGCGAGAGGAAGAGCACGAGGCACAGGGTCATGACCGCACCGCACAGCACGAGGTATATGCGCGATACGGTGAGGCCGTACTCCCCGATGCGGCGCGCCGTGCCGATCCAAAAGAGCAGGAGCAGGGGCAGCGCGATGATGCTGAAACGGTCGAAATACCAGTCATAGCGGCGGCGCGTGAGATACGGCTGCAGGGCCTTGACCACGACGGCAAGGATCGAGAACGTGAAGACCATGCCGGCGACCATGCCCTTGGGAAGCGTCCACGTGATGAGGATCTTGGCCGCATAGAGGTATAGTATGGCGGTGTATATGAGGAGTGCGGGCGTTACGATGGCGTTGATGAGGGCCGTTCCGGTAGATGTCAGCCTGTGTACTTCGCCGCGGCGGTCCTGCTGGGCGAAGAATATGGTCGGCGCGAGCAGTACGTATGCGAACCCTGCGGCGTAGGACATGATGTTCATGACGGGATCCAAATCGAATATGCCTATCACCGAGAGGTAGATAAGGTAGAAGAGCATAAGCGCCACCGACGAGAATATCAGCGCTATGGCCGCGGAAAGGAGCATTTGCGCCGCCTCGGCCACATAGCGGCCGTTGTCGCGCCGCATACGGAACGATAGCAGCAACAGCGGCAGCACCGCTATTACGGTGACGCCGTACGACGTGTGGTTTGTCCACTCTTCGAGGTCGGGGATAAGGGCCGTGGCGATATAGGGTATCCACCACAGGGAGTATATCCATCTGGCGGGGCGGCTTTTCAGCAACGTGTTGAGGCAGTATGCCGTGACGATGAATATCGGCGCCGTGATGCAGGGCGTGAAGAATGCGGGCATGGGAGCCGAGTATTCTCGGTATATCTCTACTGCTATCGCAGCATAGGCGTGCAGCGCGATGAGCATCTCGACGGGGTGGGCGGCTATGGTGGCGCGCATGCGCTGCAGGGCCTCGACGGCGGTGCGGCGCAGTCGTCCGGCGACGGTTGCGTTCTGTGTTTCCATGTCTTTATGGTTTTGTAGGTTGTTTCCCTTCGGTAAGGCTGTTTGTCGGGATTGCGGCGCCACGCGACGGCGTCAGTCGCCTATACGCTGGCGTACGGTCTCGAAAAGCATGACGGCGGCCGCGGCCGAGACGTTGAGCGACTCGACGGCACCGATGAGAGGTATGGCCAGCTGCTCGTCGCAGAGTTTGAGCACCTCCTTCGAGATGCCCTTCTCCTCCGAGCCCATGACGATGGCCGTGGGGCGTGTCAGGTCGGCGTCGTAGATGAGCTTGCGGCTCTTCTCCGTCGCCGCCACGACCTGTATGCCTTCGGCCTGCAGCGCCTTTACGGTGTTGCGTATCGACCCTACGCGGCATACGGGTATGCGGGCCAGCGCTCCGGCCGAAGCCTTCATCGCCTCGGCATTGACGGGGGCGGCGTTCTTGAGCGGGGCGATGAGGCCGTGCGCGCCGGCACACTCGGCCGAGCGGGCTATGGCGCCGAAGTTGCGCACGTCGGTGACGCCGTCGAAGATGACGACAAGCGGGGTCTCGTCTTCGGGTACGCGCTCCATAATATCTTCCACACCGACGTATTCGATGGGCGAGATCTGCGCCACGACGCCCTGATGGTTGCCCTTCACGAGGCGGTTGAGCTTCTCGACGGGCACCTCCTGCATGCGCACGCGGTGCCGCAGCGCCAGATCGCGCAGGTCGGCAAGGAGCTGCCCTTCGCCCCCTTTGCGGATGTAGAGGCGCTCGATCTGTTGTCCCGACTCTATCGCCTCGGCCACGGGACGTATGCCGAATACCATGTTTTCCATATTTTTCGGGGTGTTGCGGTTTGCGGTTATTCCTTGTCTGCGGGGACCTCGCGGCACATCTCTATGAAGCGCGCCACGATGGGCTTGGCGCGGTGTCCGCGGTCGAAAGGCAGGGCGTAGTCGGTGCGGCCGCGCACGGGGAAGTTGTTGAGCCATGAGTCGCTGTCGCTCACACCCCAGAACGTCACGCGCGTGATATCGTCGCTGTGGCGCAGCATGATCTCCAGCGCCTGCTCCATGCGTTTGTGCCATGCCTCGTAGGCTTCGGCCGGAAGCGAGTCGGGATATGGGTTCATGGCCCGTGCGGGGTCGATGCCGCCGCCGGCAAGGTCGGCCCCAACGTATGCCGTAGGCAGGGCGCTCATGTCGAATTCGGTGATCATGACCTTGACACCCGCTGCGGCGAAGGCCTCGATGCTCTTCTCGTATTCGGCGAAGTCGGGGTGGTTCATGCCCATATGGCTCTGCATGCCCACGGCGTCGATGCGCAGGCCGCGCTCGCGCAGCTGGCCGATTAGTTTTACCACGGTGTTGCGCTTGCCCTCGGCCCACATGTTATAGTCGTTGTAGTATAGTTCGGCATCGGGGTCGGCCTCGTGGGCGTATTGGAACGCGAGGGGTATGAACTCCTCGCCCAGAATCTCGTAGAAAGGCGAGCGGCGGTAGCTGCCGTCTTCCATGATGGCCTCGTTGACCACGTCCCAGCCCTTGATGCGGCCCTTGTAGCGGCCGACGACGGTCGAGATGTGCTCCTTCATTATGGCCTTGAGCTCCTCGGCCGAGCGGAGCGTGCCGTCGTCGTTGTAGACGAACCAGCGGGGCAGCTGCGAGTGCCAGATGAGCGTGTGGCCCGTGACGGTTATGCCGTTCTGCTCGCCGAAGGCGACCATACGGTCGGGCGCGTCGAAGTTGTAACGGCCGCGCTGCGGGTGTATCGGCTGGCTTTTCATACAGTTCTCGGCGACGATGGCGTTGAAGTGTTCGCGGACGATACGTACGCCTGCCGTGTCGAGCCCGCGTATCTGGGCCTCGTTGAGTGCCGTGCCTATGAGGAAGCGGCCCTCGGCGGCATCCTTCATCGTTGCGGCGGGTTGTTGTGCGCATGCCGTGACGAGGGTCGCGGCTGCCATCAGAAACGAAAGTTTGAAGTTCTTTTGCATACTGTGCGGTACAATCTGCTTTATGCGTCTTGCCGAGACAAATGTACGGCTTTTTTCGGTGATATGAAACACGCTGCGGGGAGTGCGGGCGATTTGTACGGTATCCATGCAGGGAGGAGAAACGTGTGCACGCAGTGAAAGTTTTGCCGCCGCATTTCCGTAAACGGGGAAAATAGCGTAAATTTGTCCTTGGCGCAACCTTTACCCAGACGTAATAATCACCATGAAACGCAGAATCGAAACCGCCGTGGCTGCATGGCTGTTGTTTTTGGCCGCCGCGGCCGTGTCGGGCTCCTGCACGCCCGATAGTGCGGCGGAACCGGTACTCTTTCTCGACCTATCGGCATACCGTGATGTGAAGCCCGACGACAAGGAGGGCTGCCTCCGCATGTGGGATGCGCTCCACTGCGCGGCCACGCTTCAGGGGGTGGTGAACCGCGGCGGCCCGCTCATGTATATCGACTACGTGGCCAACGAGTTCATGGAGGTCGACCGTTTCTGGTGGGATATGCACCGTGCCGAAGGGGGCTGGCTCCACGGGCGCGACACGGTGGCGTGCCGCGATGTGGCGGAGGCTGTGGAACGGTATGCCGGCCGCGTGCGCGGGGCTGTGGTGTACGATCCGGCGGTGCCCTCTACGTCGGAGGGCAGCCTCTACGACCGCCTTGTGCTGCACGGCCCGCGGCTCAAGGTGCGAGTGTGACTTGTGAACGAGGACGGCACGCCAATGTTCACGGGCCGCGGCACCGTGCCGCAGACCGGCCGCGCCTCGACGGGGTCGGTAAAGGCCGACCCATATGTATGGTTTGTCGAGCGTTACATGAAACGCGGCCGCTGCAGCGGCGGGTACGGCGCGTACTACCTCGACCAATATTGGCTTCAGCGGCCCGCGGCGGCCCCGATGAATGCCCACTGCCTTACGAACCACGACTTCTTCGTCAGCCACCGCGCCTTCTTTTTCGACCTTTCGCCGTGGGGCGACGAGGCGGCCACGGACGACCCTGCGCAGGCCGCGGGGACGGATCGGGCGGTACTCGAGGAGCTGCTGGCCGAAGCGTACCGTCTCAACGGCGGCCGGCGCATGTGCCATATAGGGGGATTTCCGGCGTGGGCGTACAAATATACCCGCCATGCGGGCGGCAGCCACGAGGATGTGGCCACAGAGTGGGAGTTCAGCCGCATAATCAGCGCCTACAATGCCTTCAAGGATGCCGATGCGATAGGTTACGGCGCCATGGCCAACGCCTCCTTCTGGCAGCACTACCCGACGGCGGAGCGCTATCCCCAGAGATGGGTCGATGACGACGACCTGCGCCGCCGCGGTTATATCGACGACGAGGGGCGTGTGAAGATCGGCGGCCGCAAGTTTATAATATTCTATGTGGGCGACTACGACGCTTCGGCGTGGGTCACATCCGTGCTGCCGCACCTGTGGCAGGACCCTGCGCGGGGAGAGCTGCCGCTTATGTGGTGCATCAGCCCCGTGCTGGAGCGGCGTGCCCCGATGGTGCTCGACTACATCCGCCGCACGGCTTCGGAAAACGACTACTTCGCCGCGGCGGACAACGGCGCCGGCTATCTCATGCCGGGCATGCTGCAGGCGCCGCGCCCCTTGTCGGGCCTGCCCGACGGTTTGGATGCGTGGGCCGAACACTGTCGCCCGCTCTATGAAAAGTGGGGGCTTACGGTTACGGGCTTTGTCATCGACGGCGAGGCTCCGGCCCTGACCGACGGCGGCTTGGCATGCTACGCCTCGTTCAGCCCCAACGGCATCGTACCGCAGAAGACACCCCGCACGCGCCTCTTCGGCGATATGCCCGTCCTGCGTGCCGGGGCCGATCTGGTGCGCTCGCCCGGGGAGAATGCCGCCTTCATCGTGGAGGAGATGCGGCGCAGTCCGATACCCTTTGGCTGGTACCGCGACATATTGAAGTCACCCTCGTGGCATGTGGAGATGATGGAGGAGGTGCGGCGGCTCGACCCCTCGATAGAACTGCTCGACGCCCCGACATTCTTCGAGCTCTACCGCCGCTGGCTGCGCGAAAACCCCGATGCGGCGGCGGGACGTATCGAATGACGTGCGGCGGAAATGGAAATACGGGATGCCCTTGCATGGGTATCCCGTATCCGTCATGTCGTTTTGCGGTTGCCGCAGGGGCGGGTGCGCCGTCAGAAGAGATATGCGGCCCCTATGTAGAAGTTGCGGTTGTGGAGTTTCGTGCCCGCGACGTTCGATGCGTCCACCAGCCCCCAATCGTAGCCGAGGAATATCTGGTAGTGGTCGAAGAGCTCCATGCCGCCGCGCAGGCCGAGACCGAAGTCGAAGCGTTTCATGCCGTCGGAGCCGAAGACGTCGCTCTTGAAGGTCTCCATGCCGTTGTCGTACTCGGCTTTGCCGAAGAGCCCAATGGCGAAGTAGGGCCCGAACGAGCCGAAGACCTTGAGGTTGCCGCCCAAGGCGTGGCGGTAGCCTATGTGGACGGGGATCTCGAGATAGTAGGGGCGTACGGTGTTGTTGGCCGATTCGCCGTCGGCCATCGAGGTGTACTTGCTGCCCTTGGCGCTGAGCAGCGCTCCGGTATCCATGTAGAGGCCTTCCAAGGCGGAGAACCCGAGCTCCATCTTGAAACCGGCGTTGAAGGCCAGACGCGAGTCGGTGTCGATCGAGAGGCCGCCGCTGCTCATCGAGAGCGAAGAGACATTGAGCGCACCCGTCACGCCGTAGCGTATTCCCTGTGCCGGGGCGGCCGCCGAGACGAGAAGCGCAAAAGCCAACAATGGTAGAATTTTTTTCATAGCATTTGGTTTTAAACGATATTCGTATCGGCTTCTGCAAAAAGAGTGCGAGACCCGTCGGGGTCTCGCATCTTTTTACGCTCTTTATGTCTTATCCTTGCGGGAGCGCCGTCTGCGGCCGCCTCAGGTGTCAGAACATGTATGCCCCGCCTATATAGAAGTTGAGCGGGCGGGTCTTCGTGTAGTCGAGTTCTTCGAACTTGCTCTTGGTGATGTCGAGCAGGCTGTGCTCGAAGGCGAGGAACACCTGCCAGCGCGACGAGATCTCCACGCCGACGGTATAGTTGAGGCCGAAATCGAACCGTTTGTAATATTTGCCGAAGATGTCGGTCTTGGACTTCGAGTCGTCGGCCTTGATGACATGCTTGCCCAGAACGCCCACGCCGAAGTAGGGGCCGAGGCAGCCCAGCAGCGTCAGTTTGTCGTTTATATGGTATCGGTAGCCTGCGAAGACCGGCAGCTGGAGGTAGCCGAGATTCTGGTGTACGCCCGACCAAGAGCCGCCCTTGAGCGAGTACATAAGGCGCGCCTCGAGGTAGAAGTCGTCGGCCGCGGAGTCCGAAAAATGGTATTCGCCCTTAACACCGGCGCCGAATCCCACATAGCAGTCGGACGAGCTTACCGAGTTGTGAAGCCACGACATGTTGAGGTCGCCCGCGACGCCCACGCGGAACTCCTGTGCGCGGAGGCCGGCGGCGGCGAAGAGAACGACGGCAGTAATAAGAAATCGCTTCATAAAAGTGTTGTTTTAGAGTAAAACTTTTACAAAAATAACATTTTTCCCCGTATCTCCAAAACCGGAGCAAGGCTGCGGCCGCATAATTTCTCATATTGGGAGTTAATTGCTACCTTTGCGGAAGAAAAACACAACAGACATGAGACGCATAGTAGCCCCTTCGATGCTCTCGGCCGACTTCGGCAACCTCGAACGCGACACCCGCATGGTGGACCGCAGCGCGGCGCAGTGGGTGCATATAGACGTTATGGACGGCGTGTTCGTCCCCAACATATCGTTCGGCTTTCCGGTGATGAAGCCCATACGGCAGGCAACGGGAAAGGTGTTAGACGTACACCTCATGATAACCGATCCGGTGCGCTACGCGGCGCGCTTCGTCGAGGCGGGAGCCGACTATGTCACCTTCCACTATGAGGCTACGGACGACTGTGCCGCATGTATCGAGGCTATACACGCCGCAGGTGCGCGGGCCGGCATCTCGATCAAGCCCGCCACGGCGGCCGAGGTGCTCGAGCCGCTGCTGCCGTCGGTGGAGATGGTGCTGGTGATGAGCGTCGAGCCCGGCTTCGGCGGGCAGTCGTTCATACCCTCGTCTATCGACAAGATCCGCCGCCTGTCGGAGATGAAGCGCCGCATGGGGCTCGATACGCTGATCGAGGTCGACGGCGGCATCTCGTCGGCGAATGCCCGCGTGCTGTTCGATGCCGGAGCCGAGGTGCTCGTGGCGGGCAGCGCGGTGTTCCGCGCCGATGACCCTGCGGCCGAGATCGAACGTATACTGAACGCATAGCGCAGGCGCGCGCCGTGTCTCGAATATTGTATTTTTTTTTGCATGATTTCGCTTGACAATCTTACCGTAAGTTACGGGGGATGGACGCTTTTCGACGGCGTGTCGTTCCTCATCAATGAAAAGGACCGCATAGGTCTGGTCGGCCGCAACGGCGCCGGCAAGACCACGTTGCTGCGCATAATCACGGGCGAGCAGCAGCCCACGTCGGGTGCCGTGACCATGAACGGCGAGTGTACGATAGGTTACCTGCCGCAGCAGATGAAGGTGGCTGACACCACTACGCTCAAGGCAGAGACCGAGAAGGCTTTCGGCGAGGTGCTGCGCCTCGAGGCGCAGATCGCGTCGCTCACGGCCGAGATCGCCGAGCGCGCCGATTACGAGTCGCCGGAGTACGAGACGCTGCTGCACCGCCTCAACGAGGCGCAGGACCGGTACCATATCCTCGGCGGCGAGACGCGCGAGGCCGACATCGAGAAGACGCTTTTGGGTCTCGGCTTCCGCCGTACGGATTTCGACCGCGCCACGAGCGAGTTCTCGGGCGGCTGGCGCATGCGCATCGAGCTGGCGAAACTGCTTTTGAGCCGCCCGTCGATATTTCTGCTGGACGAGCCGACCAATCACCTCGACATCGAGAGCATACAGTGGCTCGAGGATTACCTTAAATCGTACAACGGCGCCGTGCTGGTCATATCGCACGACCGTGCCTTTCTGGACAATGTCACCACGCGCACCGTCGAGCTGTCGCTGGGCAGGATCTACGACTACAAGGTGCCGTATTCGAAGTTCGTCGAGCTGCGGGCCGAGCGGCGCGCGCAGCTGCTGGCGGCATACGAGAACCAGCAGCGCATGATCGAGAAGACCGAGGAGTTCATCGAGAAGTTCCGATACAAACCCACAAAGAGCAATCAGGTGCAGTCGCGCATCAAGCAGCTGGAGCGTATCGAGCGCATCGAGGTCGAGGATGAGGACAATGCGGCTCTGAACATCAAGTTCCCGCCGGCGCCGCGTTCGGGGCAGATCGTGGTCGAGGTGAAGGATGCGGGCAAGGCCTTCGGTGAGAAACGTATCTTCTCCGGAGCGACGTTCACCATCGAGCGGGGGCAGAAGGTGGCCTTCGTGGGGCGCAACGGCGAGGGCAAGACGACGATGGCGCGCATGATCGTAGGCGAGCTTCCGGCGACGGAGGGGACCATACGCACCGGCGCCAATGTCAACATAGGCTATTATGCACAGAATCAGGACGACCTGATGGATGGCGACTTCACGGTATACGACACGCTGGACCGCGTGGCCGTGGGCGATATACGCACGCGCCTGCGCGACATCCTCGGGGCGTTCCTCTTCCGCGGCGAGGACATCGAGAAGAAGGTGCGTGTGTTGTCGGGCGGCGAGCGGTCGCGGCTGGCCATGGCGCGCATGATGCTCGAGCCGCGCAACCTGCTGGTGCTCGACGAGCCGACGAACCACATGGACATGCGCTCGAAGGATATATTGAAGCGCGCCCTGCAGAAGTACGACGGCACGGTTATCGTGGTGTCGCACGACCGCGATTTTCTGGACGGCATCGTCGACCGCGTCTACGAGTTCCGCGACGGCGGCGTGAGGGAGTACCTCGGCGGCATATATTACTTCCTCGAGAAACGCAAGGTCGAGTCCCTTCAGGAGATCGAGCGGCGCGATGCGCCTGCCGCCGCGGCGCCGCGCGAGGCCTCGACGGGAAAGCTCTCATACGAGCAGCGCAAGGAGCAGGAGAAGCTGCTGCGGCGCCTGCGCAAGGCCGTCGAGACGGTCGAGGCCGAATTGGCCGATGTGGAGAAACAGATCGCCGACTACGACCGCAAGTTCGCCGCGGCGACGGAGTACGACGAGGCCGGCTATGCGGCATACGAGGAGCTCAAACGCCGTTACGACCACCTTATGCACGAATGGGAGAAGGCGTCGTACGAGCTGGAGATAACGGAGAACGCCTGACGGCCCGTGCTGTCGGACGGAATGCGGTGGCAAGGCGTGGTGCAAGAGTAGTCCCGACGTGACCCGATCGTAAGAGGGGTGGGGTGTCCGTCGGGG
>CASFQF010000135.1 GCA_949296635.1 uncultured Alistipes sp.
CCATGCCCGCAGGGCGCCCGGGAACAAAGCGGCCGTTGCTGCGCGCCGGCATCCGGCGGCCCATACGGGGCGACTGCAGCTGCTCGTAACGCTCGTACTGCGCCTCGTTGAGGATACCCTTCATCTGCTGCGACATCTCCTCCTGCTCCTTCTTCATCTGCTCCATACGCTTCTGCTGCGCCGCGGCCTGCTTGAGACAGAGCTTGTAGACCTTGTCGTACTGGTCGTTGCCCAGCAACAGCTGCCGCTTCATGCGGTCGGCCTTCATCTTGGCCATCTCCTCAACCGTGGGGGGATCCTTCGGCTCCCCCTGTGCGGGCGCCTCCTGTGCATAGGCCGCCGCTCCCATCACGAGCGTCATGGCCATCATAAAAAGATACTTTTTCATGGTTCGAAATATTTTTAGCGTTATACGAAATATCCTTCGTCATTGCAAATATAGCGCCCGCCGCAGGATTATGCTCCGCACGAAGCCGTGAAAAGACCTTTTCACCGTGTGAAACGCCACGACCAAAGGGGTCAAACGATTATTCGCGGCGAAAATTTACACAAAATTCCGGTCACGGGAAAGTTCCGGCGACATTTTCCGGCGCCGCAACCGCCGCAGCAGGCGTGTCCTGCCCGAAAACCGGCTCGCGCCGAACCCGCACCAACAGCGTCCTCCCGAAAACCGGCTTGTACCGAACCCGACCCGACAGCGTTCTCCCGAAAACCGGCTCGCGCCGAACCCGCCCCAACAGCGTCCTCCCGAAAACCGGCTCGTACCGAACCTGCACCAACAGCCCCTACCTCGCGGGAGTCCCCTGAAAGCGGGGTAGAGAGGCAGAAGGACGGAGTCCGCAGAACGGGAGAGAACAGGAGAGACACCACGGGACAGGAGATGGCTGGCCGCGGGGAGAATGCGGGACGGAGGGGCAGACGGGCGGAGGTACAGACGGGTAGAGGGGTAAATGGGCAGAGAGGCAGAAGGACGGCGCCCGCAGAACGGGACGTAACAGGAGAGACACCACGGGGCAGGAGATGGCTGGCCGCGGGGAGAATGCGGGACAGACGGGCGGAGAGACGGAGAGGCAGACAGACAGAAGGACAGAGGTACAGACGGGGCGGTGAATGCGTGGCGGTGGGACTGCAGTATAACGGCAGAGGAGGACGGAACGGACAGGGGAGGACGGAACGGACAGGGGAGGACGGAACGCATGCGGAACGGCGGGCCAATACAGGCTGTGTCGGCCGCAGCAGGCCACCGCAAAAAAAAGAAACAGGCGGGAATCTCACGATTGCCGCCTGCCCTCGGAACACAGATGTTCCATAAACTACTAACCCAAACTTAAATAAATGAAGAAACCTCGCTGCGGCACTGCTTGACGTGCCGCAGTTGACCTTCCAAGTCGCAAATCGCGTGCCGCCGCCACCCGCCCCCGCCGTTTCCGCCCGTGCGGGCCATCTTTGCGCCCGAAAGGGACATGCGCGGCCGCACCGAGCGGCACGGGGCGACGGCAGGATACCCCGCGGCAGGGAAAAGGCAGGCGGCACGGGCGGCGGCAAAGGCCGATGCCGCAGTATAGATGGGAGGGTGTCGGACACCAACAAGCGGAGAGGAAAAGAAATAACGGAGACGGGATTGTATCGGACGAAGGCAAGGGAGGATAGGGAAGGAGGGGTATGGGTTCGATACCGCCGCGGCCCCCGCCGCCAAAACCGATGCAATCCACCATGAAAAATACGCTGCCGCCCCTACAGCCGGCACCACCCCCGAAACACAGCCCCGAGGCCGCGGAAAAGACATTTTCGCACGGCCATTGTGGGAATTGGCGAAGTTTTACTACCTTTGCACTTTCGGTAAACATCTGACAATGGAATTATCTCGTCCCAACATCGAGACTCTGCGCGAAATGCTCGCCGCACCGGCGCGCAAGATCGTCACCCTCTCGCACACGAATCCCGACGGCGACGCCGTGGGCTCGTCGCTCGCGTGGGCCGAGGCGCTGCGCCGCATGGGCCACAGCGTCACATGCATCGTCCCGAACAAATATCCCTACTACCTCGACTGGATGGCCGGAATACGCGACGTCGTGGTATTCAAGCACGATGACGAGGGCCGCGCCGCCCGCGCCGTCGCCGAGGCCGACATAATCTTCTGCCTCGACTTCCACTCGCTCTCGCGCCTCGACGCCCTGAGCAACGTCATCGCCGCAAACACCACCGCCAAGCGCGTGCTCATAGACCACCACCTCAACCCCGCGGAGCCGTTCGACCTGATGTTCTCGTATCCCGAGTCGTCGAGCACCTGCTACCTGCTCTACCGCATAATCGAGGAGCTGTGGGGCACGGCAAGCATAACACCCACACAGGCCGAGGTGCTCTATGTCGGCATGATGACCGATACGGGCAACTTCTCGTTCTCGTTCCTCACGCCCGACCTCTTCCGTGCCGTGGCCGCACTCGTAGAGACCGGCATCGAGGTGCCGAGAATATACAACAACGTCTACAACTCCTTCACCGAGGGGCGCGCCCGCCTCTTCGGATATGTCATAAACCGCAAGATGCGCATCCTGCGCCGCGGCACCGTCGCCCACATGTCCCTCACGGAGGAGGAGATGCGCCGCTTCTGGTTCCAGCAGGGCGACAGCGAGGGCTTCGTAAACTACCCCCTCACCATCAAGAAGATGAAGATGTCGGCCATATTCATCGAGCACCACGACTTCATCCGCGTATCGCTGCGCTCGCGCGGCGACGTCGACGTCAACCTCTTCGCCGGCCGATACTTCAACGGCGGGGGCCACCGCAACGCCGCCGGAGGCAAGTCGTTCGACCCCATGCCCGAAACCATCGCCCGATTCGAACGCGCCGTCGACGAATTCGCCGCCGAAGGCCTCCTCTGAACACGAAAAAAGCCCGCACGATGAAAAACCCCATGTTGAAAACGTATTGGCGCCTGCTCGGGTTCGCAAGACCCCTCAGCCGCTACACCGTGCCGTACTTCTTCTACTCCGTGCTGCACGCCGTCTTCAACACCTTCACCTACACGATGATAATGCCCATCGTGAGCTCGCTCTTCTCCGACGGCTACACCTTCGTGCCCACGTACACCATGCCCAAGATACGCCTCTCGGGCGAGTGCCTCAACGAAGTGCTCAGCTATGCATATACGGCCGTCTTCGGCGGGCAATTCAATATCACATACCTGCTCACCCTCCTCTCCGCAATACTCATAGTATCGAACCTGCTCAGCAACATGTTCCGCTACATGGGAGCCATGACCGTCGAGACCATGCGCATGCGCACCCTCGAGAAGATGCGAAACGAGATGTTCGCACACACCATGTCGATGAACGTCGGGTACTTCAGCGACCAGCGCAAGGGCGACATCATGTCGAAGATAACCTCCGACGTCATGATGGTGCAGTTCTGCATAACGAACACCCTGCAGGTGCTCTTCCGCGAGCCCTTCCTCATCATCGGCTACCTCGTCATGATGGTCAAGATCTCGTGGGAGCTGACCCTCTTCTCGGTGCTCTACCTGCCGCTCGTAGCCCTCGTCATCGGCGCCGTGGTCAAGCGCCTGCGCCACCCAGCACGCGAAGGGCAGGAACGTATGGGCGACATGGTCAGCATAATGGAGGAGTCCCTCTCCGGAATAAAGGCCGTCAAGAGCTACAACGCCTTCGACTACGTGCGCCGCAAGTTCAGCGTCGTCAACGCCCGCATGTCCGACCTGCTGCTCTCGATGGCCCGCAAGCAGCAGCTCGCATCCCCCATGAGCGAGTTCCTCGGCATCTCGGCCATATCCGTGGTGCTCATCTTCGGCGGCATGCTCGTCGTGCGCGGCACCATGTCGGCATCGTGGTTCGTCGCCTACATCGCCGCCTTCTCGCAGATAACGCGCCCCCTGCGCGCCATAATCGACCAATTCGCCAACATTAATCAGGGTCTGGCCGCAGGAGAACGCATATTCTCCATAATAGACGCCCGCAGCGAGGTGCAGGACAAGGCCGACGCCCGCACCCTCGACCAATTCCGCCACACGCTGGAGTTCCGCAACGTATCGTTCTCATACGACGACGCGCGCGAGGTGCTGCACGACATATCGTTCACCGTGCGCAAGGGCGAGACCGTGGCCCTCGTGGGCCCCTCCGGCGGCGGCAAGTCGACCATAAGCGAGCTCATACCCCGCTTCTACGACCCGCGGCAGGGCGAGATCCTCATCGACGGCATATCGCTGCGCGACTACACGCAGGAGAGCCTCCGCGCACACATGGGCATAGTGTCGCAGGACACCGTCCTCTTCAACGACACCATACGCAACAACATAGCCATGGGCTGCACCGACGTCACCGACGACCAGATCGAGGCCGCCGCCCGCGTCGCAAACGCCCACGACTTCATCGCCGAGTGCCCCGAGGGCTACGACACCAACATCGGCGACCGCGGCTCGAAACTCTCCGGCGGCCAGCGCCAGCGCATAAGCATCGCCCGCGCCGTGCTCCGCAACCCCGAGATACTGATCCTCGACGAGGCTACCTCGGCCCTCGACACCGAGAGCGAGAAACTCGTGCAGGAGGCCCTCACCTCGCTGCTCAAGGGCCGTACCTCGATAGTCATAGCCCACCGCCTGAGCACCATACACAACGCCGACCGCATCCTCGTCATCGAGCACGGCCGCATCGCCGAGCAGGGCACGCACGCAGAACTGCTCGCCCGCGGCGGCATCTACGCCAAGCTGATCGAGCTCCAGAGCCTCGCATAACGCGGGGAGGGCCGCAGGAGAGCCGCAGGGAAAGGATCGCAGCAGGGAGCCCGCAGGAAAAGGGAGCCCGCAGGAAAAGAGGGCCGCAGGGGGACCGCAGGGAAAGGAGAGCCACAGGGAAAGGAAGGCCGCAGGGGAAGGATCGCAGGGAGAGAATGCCGGAAAAGGCCGGAAAGAGGCCCAAAGAGAGGCCGGAAGCAAAGAGACCGCGGATGGCCGTGCGGCAAAAAAAGACACGTAAAAAGGAGGCTTACGGCCTCCTTTTTACATATCCTGACGGACGCGCCGTCACTCGCCCAGCCGCAGCGTGCGGTTTATGGCCGAGGGCAGCGACGACGGGTAATGCGTGACGAAGAGAAGGGTCTTGTTCTCGCGGCGGCAGAAGGCCTCCACCACACGCTTCGCCCGCGCCCGCACCACGGGGTCGAGGCCTTGGAACGGCTCGTCCAATATCAGCAGGTCGGGGTCCTTGACGAAGGCCCGCGCCAGCAGCACAAGCCGCTGCTCCCCGCTCGACAGGCGTACGAAACTCCGTCCGGCCAGATGGCCCGCACCCAGAGCCTCCATCCACGGCAGGCACGCCGCACGCTGCTCCTCCGTGATGCGCCGCCCGCCCCCGACAGCGTCGAAGAGCCCCGAGGCGACGATCTCGACGGCGGGCACGTCGTCCGCAAAGGCGCGGTGCATCTCGGGCGAGAGGTAGCCTATATGGCGCTTTATGTCCCAGATGCTCTCGCCCGTGCCGCGGCGGCGGTCGAAGAGGGTCATGTCGAGGGCGTACGCCCGCGGGTTGTCGGCGCAGACGAGGCTCAAAAGGGTGCTCTTGCCACTGCCGTTGCGGCCGGTGACGTTCCACGCCTCACCCGACGACACACGCCAGTCGAGACGGTCGAAGATACGCCGTGCACCGTAGCTTATCGAGGCGCCGCGCAGCTCCACGACACGCTCGTAGCGCGGCGTCACGTGCGTGGCCGCAGGCAGCGGCGCTTCCGGCTCCGCCGTCCCGCGCGCCTGCTCCGCCGCAACGGCCG
>CASFQF010000136.1 GCA_949296635.1 uncultured Alistipes sp.
CCGTCACCTCGCCCCCGCGGTTCACCGTGATGGCCACGACCACCTCGCCCCCGCCCTCGCAGCGGTAGGCCGGGACCACAAGGTGGCGTTTCGTACGCACGGGGTCCTTCAGTATGAAACTGACCGTAACGTTACCCTTGAATTTCGTGTCCTGCCCCTCCGAAACCTTGTCGTCCTTGCTCTTGGCACGCCCCTGATCGAGTATGGCCTCGGCTTCGGCCAGACCAGCCTCATAGGCGGCGCGGTTCGACTCCATGCCCTCCGCAATCTCGCGGGCCGAAGCGTTCAGCGCCTCGGTGCGGGTGCCGCGGTCGTCTTTCAGGTTCTCGTTCAGCAGCGCCTCGTTCGAGGTGAGGTTGCGCACAGACGACCAGTCGAGGTTCGACAGCTGTTTCATCTCGATCTCATGTTCGAGCCGCTCCTTCTCCTCGGCCAGCGTCTCGAGGTCCTGCAGGTCGATATATATTCCCTGAAGATGCGGTTTGTCGTTCATGATGATCTTCGACCCCACGAACGCTATCGCCAGCAGCAGATAGCATATTATCATGACGCTCAACCCCGCACGGTGGTCGTAGGCCCACTCGCCCGCATCCTTGTGCCGGTTCTCGAAAGGCAGATGCATCCTTGCGCCGTGCGCCGGCCTGCGACGCACGGGCTTGCCTTCCGCGCCTTTCGTATCTTGAGGTTCCGTTGTCGTCATATTCGCTTTCAGACTGTTAAATCTCAGGCAAAAATACTATTTTTTTACGAAATATTCATATCTTTGCACATTATTATCGAGCGTAACACCGCCTCACAATAAACCATAACGAAATATGCAAACGAAACAACAGACCCTCGCATCACCCATATCTTTCTCGGGCAAAGGGCTACACACCGGAGTCAAGGTCAACATGACCGTCCTGCCGGCTCCGGAGAACAGCGGAATAGTATTTCGTCGCATCGATCTCGAAAATTCACCTTCGGTTCCCGCCCTGTGCGAATATGTCACCGACACATCGCGCGGAACGACCATAGAGAAGGGCCCCGCCAAGATAAGTACCGTCGAGCACATCCTGTCGGCACTCTGGACGCTGGGCGTGGACAACGCCGTGATCGACGTCGACGCCCCCGAGGTGCCCATCATGGACGGCTCGGCCCGCGAATATGCCCAGAAAATCTTGGAAGTCGGCCTCGTCGAGCAGAAGGCCGACCGCAAATATTACGAGGTGACCGAGAAACAGGTCTATACGATCCCCGACAAGGGCGTCGCCATCATAATATACCCCGACGACGAGTTCACCGTATCGGTGCACGTCGACTACAACTCGAAGGTCATAGGCAACCAGTACGCCACGCTCGACCCCTTCAACGACTACGCGCAGCAGATAGCGCCCTGCCGCACCTTCGTCTTCCTGCACGAGCTGGAGCCGCTGCTCAAGATGAACCTCATCAAGGGCGGCGATCTTGACAACTCGATCGTCGTGGTCGAGAACCCCGTTTCGGACGAGCAGCTCGACCACCTCAAGCAGATATTCCACAAGGACGACATACGTGTCACGGGCGGCTACCTGAACAACCTGCAGCTGCGCTCGAGCAACGAGCTGGCACGCCACAAGCTGCTCGACCTGCTGGGCGACTTCGCCCTGCTGGGCATGCGCATCAAGGGCCGCGTGTGGGCCTCGCGCCCCGGCCACTTCGCCAACACAGAGTTCATGAAGCAGCTCATCCACGCCATACGCCGCGACGGCGAGAAACCGGCATTCCGCTACAGGCCCGACAAACCCGCCGTCCTCGACATAAACGAGGTTCGCAAGCTGCTGCCCCACCGCTATCCCTTCCTGCTGGTGGACAAGGTATTCTATCTGGACAACAACTCTATCGGCGCCATCAAGAACGTCACGGCCAACGAACCGCAGTTCACGGGCCACTTCCCCACCGAACCCGTCATGCCGGGCGTACTGCTGGTGGAGGCCATGGCACAGGCCAGCGGCATCATCGTGCTCAAGGGCGTCGATCACCCCGAGGAATACTCGACATATTTCCTGCGTATCGACAACGTACGTTTCAAGCACAAGGTCGTTCCGGGCGATACGATGCAGATCGAGGCCCACATCATCGAGCCCGTGCGCCGCGGCATCGCCTCGGTCGTAGGCAAGGTCTTCGTGGGCGGCGTCCTCGCCTGCGAGGCGACGCTTATGGCACAGATTGTGAGAAACAAGAAACCGGAATAGCAGACCACCATGATCAGTAAATTGGCATACGTTCATCCCGACGCCAAGATCGGCAGGAACGTCACGATAGAACCCTTCGCATACATCGCCGGCGACGTGGTCATAGGCGACGACTGCTGGATCGGGCCCTCGGCCGCGATCCACGACGGCGCACGCATAGGCAAGGGGTGTAAAATACACATGGCCGCCTCGATAGCCTGCACGCCGCAGGACATGAAGTTCAAGGGCGAGGTATCCACGGCCGAGATAGGCGACTACAACGAGATCCGCGAGTATGTAACCATCAGCCGCGGCACCGCCTCGCGCGGCAAGACCGTCGTCGGCTCGCACAACCTCGTCATGGCATACGCACACATAGCGCACGACTGCGTCGTGGGTGACCATAACGTCATCGTAAACCGCGTATCGCTCGGCGGCGAGGTCGAAATAGGCAATTGGGTCGTCATAGGCGGACATACGGCCATACACCAATGGGTGCGCATAGGCGACCATGCCATGATACAGGGCATGTCGGGCGTCACGAAGGACATACCGCCCTTCATCACCGCCTCGAACAAGGACCATTATGCCGGAATCAACAAGATAGGGCTCTCGCGCCGCGGCTTCACCGCGGAACAGATCGCCGCCGTGCACGAGGCGTGCCGCATACTCTTCCAGAGCAACCTCAACTACATGGAGGGGTGCGACCGCGTCGAGGCCGAACTGCCGCAGTCGCCCGAGCGGGATATGCTCCTGAACTTCATCCGGTCGTCGAAGCGCGGCTGCATCAAGCAGTATGTGTCGGACGCCGACTGACGGGACGGATCGCGACAACACCAAAAAAGGCGGGCAATGGAGGCATTGCCCGCCTTTTTCACATCCCCGAAGCGCCGAACGGTTACAAAACGATAAAAAAATATGTTTTTCACATCACAATCGTTTGGCGTATCGGTTTTTTTCACTATTTTTGCAGTGTTAGTCAGCAATAAGGGGACGGGGAGTCCCCTTATTTCGTAGTTATAACCCCGCGAATTATGATAGATTGCGCCAAAATATTGGAGATAGCCGACCGCGAACTCGCCGGCACAGACATGTTTACCGTAAGCTGCACATGCTCGCCCGCCAACGAGGTGGAGCTGCTCATCGACAGCGACACCTCGGTCACCATCGAGGCGTGCGCCGAACTGAGCCGCGCCATCGAGGCGCATTTCGACCGCGACGAGGAGGATTTCTCGCTCATGGTGGCCTCGGCAGGCATAGGGTCCGAACTGCGGACGCTGCGCCAGTACCGCAAGCTCACAGGCTCGCCCGTGGAGGTGCTGCTCAGGAACGGCACCAAGATCCTTGCGCGGCTCGACAGCGCCGACGAAAACGGCATCACCGTCTCGTACAAGGAGCGGCAGGCCGTCGAGGGCCGCAAGCGCAAGGTCGAGGTCGACGTGGTGCGCACATACCCCTTCGAGGAGATAAAGTACACGAAGGAGTACCTCGACTTCAAATAACGACGAACAAAAAAATAGATAAATAGATTCAAAATGGAAAACTTAAATCTCATCAGCAACTTCGCAGAATTCAAGGAGCTGAAAAACATCGACAAGGCAACCATGATCGGCGTTCTGGAGGATGTCTTCCGCCACGCCCTGCAAAAGCAGTTCGAGAGCGACGAGAACTTCGACGTCATCATCAACCCCGAGAAGGGCGACCTCGAGATCTGGCGTAACCGCGAGGTGGTCGAGGACGGCGCCGTCGAGAACCCCAACACGCAGATCGCCGTGTCGGAGGTCAAGGCCATAGACCCCACATACGAGGTGGGCGACGAGTACACCGACCAGATCAAGATGAACCAGTTCGGCCGCCGCGCCGTGCTGTCGCTGCGCCAGAACCTCGCCTCACGCCTGCTCGACCTCGAGAAGGCCAACCTCTACGAGAAATATTCGCAGAAGGTGGGCGAGATCATCACGGGCGAGGTATATCAGGTGTGGAAGCGCGAGGTGCTCATCCTCGACGACGACGACAATGAGCTCATACTGCCCAAGAGCGAGCAGATACCCAACGACTTCTACCGCAAGGGCGACACCATCAAGGCTATCGTCAAGAGCGTCGAGATGAACAACAACCAGCCGCGCATCATACTCTCGCGTACGGCCAACCAGTTCCTCGAGCGCCTTTTCGAGCAGGAGGTGCCCGAGATCTTCGACGGCCTGATCACCATCAAGAAGATCGTCCGCATCCCGGGCGAGAGGGCGAAGGTCGCCGTCGAGTCGTACGACGACCGCATCGACCCCGTAGGCGCTTGCGTCGGAATGAAGGGCTCGCGCATATACACCATCGTCAAGGAGCTGCGCAACGAGAACATCGACGTGGTGAACTACACCTCGAACCCGCAGCTCATGATACAGCGTTCGCTCAACCCCGCCAAGATCTCGAGCATCACCATCGATGAGGAGCGCAAGACCGCCTCGGTATACCTCAAGCCCGATCAAGTGTCGCTGGCCATCGGCAAGGGCGGCCTCAACATACGTCTGTCGAAGATGCTCACAGGCTACGACATCGACGTCTACCGCGAGATCGAGGAGGAGGATGTCGCCCTGTCGGAGTTCGCCGACGAGATCGAGCCGTGGGTAATCGACGCCCTGAAGAGCGCCGGCTGCGACACGGCCAAGAGCGTTCTGGAACTCCCCGTGGAGGAGATCGCCACACGCGCCGACCTTGAGATCGAGCAGGCGGAGAAGGTCGTGGAGATACTCAAGGCCGAGTTCGAAGAGTAGTTTTAACGGATAAAAAACGGAGGACAACATATGATAAATAACAGAAAGATAAGGCTCATACAGGTAGCGAAGGAGTTCAAGGTGGGGCTCAATACCATCATGGACTTCCTGCTCAAGAAGGGCATCAACGTCGAGGGCTCGCCCAATTCGCCGGTCAGTCCCGAGGTTTATGCCGTTCTCGAGAAGGAGTTCGGCTCCAACCGTTCCATCACGGGCAACGAACGCGACAACATACGCGAGCGAATAGCGCTCAAACAGACCACCGTCACGCTTGACGAGGAGAAGAAGAGCGACAAGGAGGACAAGGAGGTGATAATCAAGAGCAACGTCATCAGCGTCAAGGACGAGATCCCGCAGCCCAAGATTCTCGGCAAGATCGACCTCGAGCCCAAGAAGAATCCGGCACCCGCCCCGCAGCCCGCAGCCGAGCCCGTGCATCCCGTCCCC
>CASFQF010000137.1 GCA_949296635.1 uncultured Alistipes sp.
ATAATTTAAGAATCCATCGCGGACTCTCGGAACAACATTTTAAGGACTTTGTAAAGTGGTATCTTTTCCTGAATAGCAATGATGGTATTATTAAGAAAAGCAAATGACCAGAATAGTACGATTCTGGTCATTTGAGCTAATATGCCACCAGCCAATTTTGGCATCATTACCCGTTTTGGCGGTGCGGGGTCTATTCCTGCAGCCGCACGGTCTCTTCTATGATGGCGGCGGGGCCGCAGAGGCCCGCGGGTTGCAGGGGCGAATCCTTGCGGTGGTAGTACCATATCAGGAATCCCACGCGGTTGCTTTCGGGCCTTTCCCTGCCCTCGACGAACCATTGCGGGAAGGCCTTCATGGCGCGGCCGCTCTCGCCGCGGTCCTCGCCCCACTCGAAGTCGGCGGGGTATTGCTCGTCCCCGATGAGGCGGTTCGCCCAATTGTTGGTGACGGCAAGCTCGATGGCGTTCTCGCCTTCATGGATGTAATCCGTTATATCGGCAACATACGGCGGGTACCACAGCACCATGACGGTCCTGCCGTTGACCTTGAGTTCGGCGATGTCGTTCATGCGCCCGAAATCGAGCAGTATGCGTTTGCCGTGTGCGGCCTGTGCGGCCGATATGCGTATTGTCTTGCTGTATACGGCCGTTCCGGAGAAATATTTCAGGGCTTCGTCCTCCGAGGTGCTGAAATCGACCAGACTGTCGAGCTGCCTTGTAAATGCGGGCCGCAGCTTGGGGCGGAACTCTACCTGCCACGGGCCGCATATGGCTTCCCGCGTCTCTTTAATTACGTCCGCCTCCTCTGCCTTCGGATAGCCGGTGTCGGATTCCGGCGACACCACGAACAGGGACTCGTGCGGCCGCAGCGTCAGGCGGACGCATATCGTGCCGCCGCGTTTGGCCCAATGCCGCGGCTTTACGATCGTGCCGTGATAGGCATCCCACAGCTCGGGGGCGGTATCGTACGGGGTTTCGAACGCGAACTCCCTGTCTATCGCCGAGCCCGTCGCGTTGATGACGAAATATATCTCGGCATCTGCGGTGCTGCGGTGCAGGACCGTATTGTCGGTCGAGACGAAGCGTCCCTGCTGCAGCATCATCTGGCACCTCGACAAATAGTTGAAGAAGGCTTTGGCGGGGCCGATCCATGTCTGGTTCCTGCCGAAGTGCGTTCCCCACCAGCCCATGCCCATCGCCGGCTGGTATCTGTCGTCGAACGGCTGGTGGACCCAATGGTGCAGGAACAGGCGGTTGGCGCCCGAGACGAAGCAGCCGTCGGCCGACGGTTTCAGGAACTCGGGGTCTTCGGTGTATTTGCTGATCTGGGGCGGGCCTGTGAAGGCTTCGGCCCCCACGATCTTCTTGCCGTATTCGGCGGCGGCCTTCACTATGTCTGCCGAGATCGCGCCGCTGCCTCCGGTCCAGAACTCCCCCATCGGCAGGTCGGCTACCTCTACCGCGGCGTATGTGTCGAACGGGCCGTAATACGGCTCCCAGTAAAACCCCAGTCCGGCACGGTTGATCATGCGGCGTGCCACCTTCCACCCCTTGTCCATGAACAGGCGCCGTATCTGCGCGTCGTAATCCTTCATGAAGCGTTCGGTTTCGGGGCCGGAATACCCTGCCTCGGCAAGGGCGATGAAGGGGACGGGGTCGTAGCCCTTCGAACGGATGAATTCCGTCCTGAAATCCTTTGTCCAGTTCTGGCCTCCCGCCTCATAGCTGTCTATGAGGACATGGTCGAAGGAGGAACCTATGTACTCCTTGAGGTTCCTCTTCAGCGGTTTTAGAAAGTTGTTCCAATGGTATACCGACTGCCTCTCGCTCATCTTGTCGGCCTCGAGCGCCCTGCCTATCAGTTCGTCGGGCAGCGGGTGGGGGTTCGACATGGTCGGGCCGTATCCCAGCCGTACGATGGTCCAGCGCCCCGCGGGGGCGTCCCACCTGAATGTGCCGTCCCTGCGCATGTGCCTGCTGACGTCAATTACCCTGTCTGCGGAGGCGGCCCCGTCGGGTACGGCCAGCACGGCGATGTCCCTATAATATGTAGCCTTTATATGTGGTGAACCCCATCCCGAATATACGGGCGGGACGGGCTGTTCGAGTTTCAGGGATATGGCCTTGCCGCCTTCGGCGCTCTGGCACGACGACACGATCGTCTGCATGCCCCGCTCTTCGGTAATCCACGGGCCGCCGGTGGTGGAGTACCCGGGCGTGTTCTGTATGCCTATCTTCAGTCCCAGCCTCGCGGCCTCGGCGGCGGCATGCCGCATGGCGTCCCAATAGGCGGCGCTGCGGTATGTACGGTCGGGCCAAGGGTTGTTGCCGACGGGTTTGTGGGACTCCTGTACGGCCGACGCCAGATTGAATATCGTGGCGCCGCCTATTCCCGCCTCGGCCATGGCCTCGAGATCCTTTGTGATGCCCTCCTTCGAGAAGTTACTTCCCATCCAGTGCCACCATACGTAGGGGCGGTATTGCCGCCCGGGCTGTGATACGAACTGTGCGGCCAGCCCGTCGAGCGGCAGGTCGCCGCCGTTGTCACGTGCAGGCTGCGTGCGGGCGGTGCCTGCGGCGAGGAGCGCCGCCGCGAGCGTTGTGATGAGGTTCTTCGGGTTCATGTTCCGTGCGTCGTTGAGGTCCGGTTACAAGGCTTGTGCCGTCGGCACGCATGACGCCGCGGCCGGAATTTATGTGCCGGCCTGCATGCGGTTATTCTATGAAAACGACATCCAGCGCGGGGGCGGGCATGTCGGGGTCGAGGGGGAAGATGGGCCGCTCGAGGCGTTTGTAGGGCAGCTGCGTCAGCTCCTGATCCACGCCGCCGCGGGTGTGCGCCATCATCCAGTCCGCCTGCATCTCATACAGTTCCTCGGTCAGGTACCCGAGCTTGACCACTATTATGTCCGCCTCGCGGGGTTTGAGATCCAGCCGGTCGAAGTCCCGTTCGTAGTGGAACGGCTGGCGCGATTCGGTTACTATGACCTGCATCGACCCTACACGTACCACAACCCAGTCGTTGCTGCCGTTCTCGAGGATCTTCTCCACACGGCCGTGTATGCGCACGGGGCCGCAGTAGCGGTTGTCGGTCATGGCGCCGGCCATGGCGTCGACCGTGCCGCCGACGCCGGCCTTCTTGGCTGCGGCCACGACCTCGGGCCCCGGTATGGATGCGTATATTAGGCGTTTGCCCGACGCCTTGCTGAACTCCTTGCGTTTGAGCAGCTCGTTCAGGGTCCATGTGACGTCTCCCGCGCCGCCCGCGGTCGGGTTGTCGCCCATGTCGGAGATGAAGTAGGGCTTAACCTTGCTTTTGAGGGCGTGTCCGAGCACCTCGTCGAGCGAGGCGGTGGGGGCGACGAACTCGAAGTCGTTGCGCACCGACCAGAAGTGCTCGGCCAGCGATTTGGCTCCGGCCTCCACCTGTGCCTTGTCGTCTCCCGTAACCATTACGACGCCGTGGTTGCGGGGTTCGTCGGCCCACGGGTAGGACATCCATATGGCGGCATCTATGACGCCCTCCTGCGCCTCTATGGGTTCGATGGCGGCGTAAAGCGACTTGCCGGGCTCCACGCGCGTCGAGGTCTTCTCGCCGGGCAGCAGGATGGGCACCTTGACCCATGCCTTGTATGCGGGTTTGCCCTTGCCGCTCTCCAGCCGGTCGAGCAGGTTTACGATGGCGCGCTTGCGCGAGATGTAGCGGTCGGTATGCGGCGCCATGCGGTAGGCAGTGATAAGGTCGGTATTTTCGGCCAGCCGGTGCGACACGCAGCCGTGGGGGTCCATCGACGTGGAGATGAGGACGTCGTCGCCGACCACTTCGCGCACCTTGGTTATATAATCCCCCTCGGGGTCGTCCAGCCCCTCGACGCTCATCGCCCCGTGTATGTCGAAGAAGAGCCCGTCTACGGGCAGCTGCTCCTTCAGGGCGCGCAGCGAGCGGTTGACGAGGGTGTCGTAGCATTCGCGGGTGACCATGCCCCCGGGTGTGGCCCATGCCAGCATGGCGGGGCGCCATTCGGCGCGGTTGAGCAGGGCGGAGTCCTCGCGGAAGAAAGGGTACGACTTTAGGATGTCGTCCCCGTAGATGGGGCGGAACATGTCGAGTGTGGTCCGTGCCGGAGAGAAGGTGCTGCATTCGATACCGATGCCGACGATGGCGACACGGGGCTTGGTGCCGCGGGTGCAGGCGGCGCACAAGGCTGCCAGACCCGAGATAAGGATAAGTTTAAGCGTGCGGTTCATGTGTATGAGGTTGGGGTTTTGGTTCCATGATGTGCGGAGTGCGGGCATTGCGCAGTGTTTTTTGTCGTTGTACGGGTGCCGGTAGCCTGTTGGCCGGCACCAATGGCAAGTTATAAAAAATATGCCAGAGGGCAAAACCGCACAGCCCCAAATATTCTTCCGTAAGAGGTTTTGGCGGTGCCGGCGGCTGTGATGCGGGGCGGATCTGCCGTATGTTTGTACCCGAAGCCCGACGGCACGGTTTTCCCGTACATGTCGTGTGCGGCGCCTATCGTTTTACCACGACGCTGCGCGTGACGGGGTCGAAAGCGATGCCTTCGGCCGAAAAGAGTTTTTCGATGTGGCCGCTGCGCACCATGGCGCCGGCCTCCTGAAGGTAGAGCCGCGGCGGGGCGATGAGGGCAATGTCGTCGCACAGGTTGAGGGCTATGTCGAGCTCGTGTGTCGAGAAGAGTATGCACTTGTGCTGCTCGTGCGCCAGCCGCGCCAGAAGCGTGCCGAGCTCGTAGCGGTTGGGCATGTCGAGGAACGCCGTGGGCTCGTCGAGCAGGATCACGGGTGTCTGCTGCGCCAGCGCGCGCGCTATCATGATACGCTGGCACTCGCCGTCCGACATGCGGTCCATGGTACGGTCGGCATAGCCGGCCATACCTACCGTCGCGAGCGCCTCGGCGACGATCTCGGCGTCGGCGGCCTGCATGCGGCCGATCCAGTTCGTATAGGGAGCGCGGCCGAACGCCACCACGTCGCGGCACCGCAGGTCGGCCACGCGCACCCGTTCCGTCGTGACCGTCGCCACGGTCCGGGCCATGCGTGCCGGCGTATAATCGCCTATGGCGAGGCCGTCGATCAGGATACGTCCCGCCATGACGCTCTGCATGCCGGCGATGGCGCGCAGCAGCGTACTCTTGCCGGTGCCGTTGCGGCCGAGCAGTGCCGTGAGGGCGCCGCGCCGTATCTCGGCGTCGTCCTTCTCGACGAGGTTGCGGCTGCCGTAGCCGATGGTGAGGTTTTCGAGGCGTATCATATTGCGGCGTTATGCTATGTTGCGGTTGCGCACGACCACCCATATTACTATGGGTATGCCGAGCAGTGCGGTTATCGAGTTCA
>CASFQF010000138.1 GCA_949296635.1 uncultured Alistipes sp.
GCGCGAGGCCGATTCTTTGGCCGCGCTCGGCATCGCGGCCGACACCGCCGGCGGCAACGAATAACACATGGAGACGATGAACGTAAACGGAACGGCGGCACACCGCCCCAATCCCCTGCTGGAGGCGTGGACGACGCCCCATGCTACGCCCCCGTTCGGGCGTATCGCCGTGGAGGACTACCTTCCGGCCTTCGAGGAGGCCATCGCGGCGTCGCGCGCCGAGGTCGCGGCCATAACCTCGAATCCCGCCCCCGCCACCTTCGACAATACGGTTGCGGCGCTGGAGCGTCAGGGCGGGCTCCTGAACCGTATCTCGGGCCTCTTCTTCAACCTGCGCGAGGCCGACACCTCGCCCGCGATGGAGGATGTGGCGGAGCGCATACAGCCCGCATTGACGGCACTGAGCAACGACATAGGGCTCGACGCGGCGCTCTTCGCCCGCGTTAAGGCCGTCTACGAGGGGCCGCGCGAGGGGCTCTCGGCCGTGGATGTGCGCCTTCTGGAACAGACATACAAGGGCTTCGTGCGTTCGGGCGCGGCCCTCTCGGACGAGGACAAGGCGCTCTACCGGCAATATACCGAGGAGCTCTCGGCGGCGACGCTCCGCTTCGGCCGCAACGCTCTGGATGCGACCAACGCCTTCGCGGTGAACATAACCGACGGGGAGCAGGTCGCCGAACTTCCGGAGTTCGTGCGCGAGATGCTGGCGGCGGACGCCGCGGCGCGGGGCGAGACGGGGTGGACGGTGACGCTCAAGACGCCGAGCTACCTCCCCTTCATGACCTACTCGTCGCAGCGCGCCGTCAAGGAGCGGCTCTACCGCGCCTACAACTCGCGGGCGCTGGGCGGCGCGTCGGACAACAGCGGTCTCGTCGGCCGTATCGTGACGCTGCGCATGCGTATCGCGCGGCTGTTGGGATACGACACCTATGCCGACTATGTGCTTGAGGAGCGTATGGCCGCGGATACGGCCACGGTGATGTCGTTTCTGGAGGAGCTGCGCGCGGCGACGATGGACCATGCCCGCCGCGACTACGCCGCGATCGAGGCGTATGCCCGTACGCAGGGCCTCGAGGGCGGCCTCATGCCGTGGGACTGGGCCTACTATACCGAGCGCTACAAGTCGGAGCATTATGCCGTCGACGACGAGCAGGTGAAACCTTACCTGCGTCTGGAGAATGTGGTGCGGGGCGTCTTCATGCTGGCCGAGCGCCTCTACGGGCTGCGTTTCAGGCGTGCCGAGGGGGTCGAGGTATACCATCCCGACGTCGAGGCGTATGAAGTGACCGACGCCGAGGGGCGGTTTATGGCGGTGCTCTACCTCGACTTCTTTCCACGTGAGTCGAAGCGGTCGGGGGCATGGATGACCGAGTTCCGCGGCACGAGCCGTACGGCCGGCGGCGCGGAGACGCGGCCGTTGGTGTCGCTGGTGATGAACTTCACGCGGCCGACGGCGTCGGCGCCGTCGCTGCTGACCTTCGACGAGCTGACGACGCTGCTGCACGAGTTCGGCCACGCCCTGCACGGCATCATGGCGCGCGGCGACTACGAGTCTCTGAACGGCACCAACGTCTGCCGCGACTTCGTCGAGTTGCCGTCGCAGATGATGGAGTATTGGGCTGCGGAAAAGGAGTACCTCGACATGTGGGCCGTGCACTACGCCACGGGCGAACCTATACCGGCGGAGCTGGTCGGGCGTATCGTCGCGGCGAAGAACTACCTTGCGGCCTATGCCAACATCCGTCAGGTGTCGTTCGGGCTGATCGACATGGCGTGGCATACGCTGCGCGCGCCGTGGAGCGGCGGCGTCGAGGCCTTCGAGCGTGAGGCGACGGCATCGGTGCAGGTGGCTCCCGCCGTGGCGGGTACGGCCATGAGCACAGCCTTCACCCACATCTTCGCCGGCGGCTATGCCGCGGGTTACTACGGGTACAAGTGGGCCGAGGTGCTCGCGGCCGACGCCTTCTCGCTTTTCCGCGAGCGGGGCATCTTCGACCGCGGCGCGGCCGCGGCGTTCCGCCGCCTGCTCGAGCAGGGCGACCAGCGCCCCGCGATGGACCTTTACGTCGAGTTCCGCGGCCACCGTCCCGCCACCGAGGCCCTTATCCGCGAGATGGGGCTCGGCGGCGAAGACGGTGCCGATGCCGGTGCCGATGCCGATGCCGATGCCGATGCCGATGCCGCCGCTGGGGCCGATAAGTATCAGAAACAATGAAAATTACCCGGATATAAAAAACCTCATTATGATGAAAAACTCATTGAAACCCATTCTTGCGGCCGCGGCGGCCTTGTGCGCTGTGGCGGCGTACGGACAGAAGACGAGCGGCAATCCCATCTTCGAGGGGCGTTACGCCGACCCCGAAGGCGTTGTCTTCGGCGACACCTATTGGATCTATCCCACCTACTCGGCGCCGTTCGACGACCAGCTCTTCTTCGACGCCTTCTCGTCGAAGGACCTCGTCAAGTGGACCAAGCACGAGCGCATCATCGACTCGACGCGCATCAAGTGGCTGCGCCGCGCCCTGTGGGCCCCCGCCGCCATCGAGAAGGACGGTAAATACTACCTCTTTTTCGGCGCGAACGATGTCCACGAGGGTGAGGTCGGCGGCATCGGCGTGGCCGTGGCGGACAACCCCGCAGGGCCTTTCGAGGACTATCTCGGCAAGCCCCTCATTGGCGAGATCATCAACGGCGCGCAGCCCATCGACCAGTTTGTCTTCAAGGACAAGGACGGCACGCTCTACATGTACTACGGCGGCTGGCGCCACTGCAACGTGGCCAAGCTGCGCGACGACCTGCGGGGCTTCGTTCCCTTCGACGACGGCGAGACCTTCAAGGAGGTGACGCCCGAGGGGTATGTCGAGGGGCCCTTCATGTTCATACGCGACGGCAGGTACTACTTCATGTGGTCGGAGGGCGGATGGACGGGTCCCGACTACCGTGTGGCCTACGCCGTGGCTGACAACCCGCTGGGCCCCTTCGTGCGCAAGGGCGTGATCCTGCGCACCGACGAGAACGTGGCTACGGGCGCCGGCCACCACTCGGTGCTGCACAACCCCCGCAGCGGCAACTACTATATCGTCTACCACCGCCACCCGCTCGGCTCGACCGACGGCAACGACCGCGTGACGTGCATCGACCTGCTGGAGTTCGACGAGAACGGCGACATACTGCCCGTGAAGATGACCTTCGAGGGGGTTCGGCGCGACAAGCTCAAGTAACGGCAGGATAATGCCGTGGCTCGGGCCCCGCCTCCTGTCGGAGGCGGGGCCTTTACGTGCGGGGCGGGTGCGGCGTGCTGCCTGCAATAGACAGGGCCGCGGATGGGAGTACCATCCGCGGCCCTGTTCGCGTGGACCGTGCCGGCGGCGTCAGACGTTGCGGTTATAGCGCAAGGGTTGCTTCGCCACGCCTGCGTGCTCGAGGAAGTAACGCTGTGCCTTGAGCAGGTTGCGCGCCTGCAGGATCATGGTCTTGGTCTCGCTCAGCACCGTAAGGTAGAGCATGCTCGCCTTGGTGTTGCCCTCGCCGTCGTTTATGCGCATGAGCTCCGACTTGGTGGTGGCGGCGATGCGCTCGAACAGGTCGTCGCGCATGACGAGCACCGTGTCTATGTCGGTGAAGTCGTTTGTCGTGAGCATGCGGTTTATGCTGCCGTAGATCTCGGCCACCTCGTCGTTTATGCGCATCAGGTCGGAGGTCTGCTCGCGCGAGAGCCCCTCATGGTTGTTGTCTATATGCTCGTATGCGGGGCGGGTGATGTGCACCAGCGCCTTGGCTATCTCGCTCAGGTAGTCTACAACCTGTACGTAATACAACGACAGTTCGAGGCCCGAGCCCTTGAGGCGGCGCAGCGTCGGCATGAGCGAGTATTTGAGTTTGCGGCTCTGTTCGTATATGTCGTCCGACTCGCGTATGAGCTCCTTGAGGGCCTTGCGGTTCTCCTTGAATACGGCCACGAGGGTGCGGTCGTAGATCTGCGTGGCGAGTTTCATCATGCGGCACACCTCCTCGACGATGGTGTCGACGGCGTTCTTCTCCTCGGCCTTCTCCTGCTGCTGTACGGGCTCCTTCTTGTCCTTGAACGAGAGGTTGCTCTTGACGAGCATGTAGAGGCATACCGCCGTGACGGCGACGAAGGCCGCGTTGCCGCCCCAGATGAGGAGCAGCCCCGTGCCGAGGGCTATGATGAAGCCGCCGATGGCCGTCGAGAACCAGCCGACGATGACGGTCATGACGCCCGTGATGCGGTATACGGCGCTCTCGCGGCCCCACGCCTTGTCGGCGAGCGAGGAGCCCATCGCCACCATGAAACATACGTATGTGGTCGAGAGGGGGAGCTTGAACGACGTGGCCAGCGATATGAGCAGTGCCGAGGTCGTGAGGTTGACCGTGGCGCGGATCATGTCGTAGGGGGCGCCGCTGTGCTCTATGTCGGTGTACTCGAAGCGGCGGGTGACGAAGCGCTTGACGAAGTCGGGCGTGACGCGCCCCACGGCGTTCGAGACGTTGATGGCGGCGCGGACGATGCTGCGCGAGAAGAGGTTGGAGCCGTAGCGCGACTCGTCGTCGTTGTTCTGCGACGAGAGGGATATTTCGGTCTCGGTGACGTGCATGGCCTTGCGCGAGGTCCAGAGCGTGACGATCATGACGGCGCCCGCGGTGAGCATGAAGAGCATGTTGGCGGGGATGTTCTCGTTGAGGGCCGACATCATTATCTCGGTCGAGCCTTCGGCGCGTGCAACCGAGTAGGCGTCGAAGCCCGCGACGGGGACGCCGATAAAGTTGACGAGGTCGTTGCCGGCGAAAGCCAGCGCGAGGGCGAAGGTGCCCGAGAGTATTGTCAGGCGCAGGATGTTTATGCGGAAGAGCTGCAGGAATGCCAGCAGCACCGAACAGGCGATCCAGCAGAGGAATATTGCCAGCAGCAGGTTGCGGTCTATCCACTCGACGAAGTCGGTGCCGGCGATGACGAACTTCAGGGCCTTGAACAGGGCGAAGTAGACGATTGCCGTAAGCGAGGCCCCGCACCAGAGGGCGCCGAAGCGGCGGAAGACGGCCATGTATCGGAACGAGAATATCAGGCGCGAGATCCACATCATTATGGTGCCGCAGGTGAAGGCTATGACCACCGAGAGGAGTATCGCCGAGATGATACCCATGGCGCGGGTGGTGTTGATGAAGTCGCCGATGTCGGCGAGGAGCAGCTGCGGGTGTGTGGCGATCTTGTATACCGAGACGGCGACGGCCGACCCCAGCAGGCAGAATATGAGCGAGACGGTGGTCGAGGTTGGCAGCCCCATCGAGTTGTATATGTCGAGCAGGATGACGTTGGC
>CASFQF010000139.1 GCA_949296635.1 uncultured Alistipes sp.
AAGGTTGTGTGTAGCCTGCTGTGGGTCGACATTCCCGTGCGCTTATGCTGGATTTACTGTTTTCGGTTTTATGGGATCAGTTGCCCCGTTGGCGCAGTCGCTCGATGATGGCGTCGATCTCGCTGTCATTCGAGAACTCGATGACGATCCTGCCGCCGCCGTTGCGGCCGCGCTTGATGCTTATGTTCTGCGAGAAGTATGGTTCGAGCTGTTCCACCAGCCGCGAGTACGATTCGGGATACTCCTCCTCGTCGGCTGCGGGGGCGGGTGCCTGCATGGCGGCCTTGCGTGCCAGCTCCTCGGTCTGGCGTACCGAAAGCCCGCAGCGGAGGCACTTCCTGAGCGCCTTGACCTGCTTTTCGCGGGGGATGCCGGCCAGAGCCTTGGCATGGCCCATGGTTATGAGGCCCTCCTTGAGGGCGAGCTGCACCTCGTCGGGCAGGGTGAGCAGGCGCATGTAGTTCGAGACGGTGGAGCGTTTCTTGCCCACCTTGTCGGCCATCTGCTCCTGCGTCAGGCCGCACTCGTCGATCAGGCGCTGCATGCCGAGGGCTATCTCTATGGCGTTGAGGTCCTGACGCTGTATGTTCTCGACGAGGGCCATGGCATGGAGGTTCTCGTCGTCGGCCTCGCGCACGTACGCGGGCAGTGTCTCGAGCCCCGCCATGCGCGAGGCGCGCCAGCGGCGCTCGCCGCTGATGATGACATAACGGTCGTCGCCGTCGCGGCGCACCGTGATGGGCTGTATGATGCCGAGCTGGCGGATCGAATCGGCGAGTTCGCGCAGCGCCTCCTCGTCGAAGGCCGTGCGGGGCTGCGTGGGGTTGGGCACGATCTGGTCGATTGCGATCTGGGCCATGTGGCTCATGGGCGCGACCTTGGCGGCGATGTTCTCGGTGCCGAAGATGGCGTCCAGACCCCGTCCTAATCCTTTCTGTTTCATATCTCGATGTCGTTATTGTCGGTTTCAGGCCTTTTCGGGAGCCTGCCCCCCGTCGTTCCGTGCCTTTGCGCGGGCGGCCCTGCGGTTGCGCATGAGCAGCTCCTTGGCCAGCGCCAGATAGTTTGCGGAGCCTGTGGCGGCGGCGTCGTATAGCATGACGGGCTTGCCGTGCGAGGGAGCCTCGCCGAGGCGTATGTTGCGCTGGATGACCGTATCGAAAGCCAGCGGGCCGAAGTGCTCGCGCACCTCTGCGGCCACTTGGTTGTTGAGGCGGTTGCGCATGTACATCGTCAGCACGAAGCCCTCGATTTCGAGGGCGGGGTTGAGGCCGCTCTTGACGATCTTGATGGTGTTGAGCAGCTTGCTCAGCCCCTCGAGCGCCAGATACTCGCACTGTACGGGTATGAGGACCGTATCGGCTGCCGTGAGTATGTTGACCGTGGTGTAGCCGAGCGAGGGCGAGCAGTCGATGAATATGTAGTCGAAGCTGTCGCGCACCTGATCGACTATGCCCTTGATTACGAAGTGCCCGTTCTCCATTTTGGGCAGTTCGGTGTCTGCGGCGACCAGATCTATGCTCGACGGGAGGAGTTTGAGGTTCTTGATGTCGGGGCTCTGCAGTATCACCTCTTCGGCGCGTTTTTCGCCCACGATGCACTCGTATATGCCATCGAGGCCGATGTCGAACCCGAGGCCCGAGGTGGCGTTCGCCTGCGGGTCGGCGTCGAGCAGGAGCACCTTGCGCCCGAGCAGGGCGAGCGAGGCGGCGAGGTTTATGGCGGTGGTGGTCTTGCCCACGCCGCCCTTCTGGTTGGCTAAAGCTATTACTTTCGACATACTTTCCTGTTGCGATCTTGTTGCGGATACTATCCGGAATAAAAACGTTGCCGGGACCCTCCCGCCGCCATCGACGGCATGTTTTGTGCCGCGGCGGAGGATCGGGATACAATCGGACAAAATTAATCATTTTAAATCGAATAAAACAACGGTTGCGGAAAAATGATTAACTTTGTAGAATCGTAACACGTATGCTAAAATGTTTGCAGTATGACGGAAGGGAGTGGTGACGGCGGTGCCGGCACGGCGCCGTGCCGGCCTTCGGCCGCCGGATACGGGTGGAGCGATCTGATCGTCGCGGGGCTTATATTCGTCTTCGCGCAGTGGGCGGCGGTCCTCGTATACGGGCTCTTCGGCGGGGAGCCGCCCGCGGCGGATGCCGCGGGGGCGGGATTCCTGCGGGGGCGGTACATGGCGGCGGTATACACCATCGCCATGGTGCTGTGCATCGTCATGCTTGCGCTCTACGGCCGCATCATGGGCCGCAGCGTGCGCCTGTCGTTCCGTGCGCCGGGCTGGGCCTCGCCCATACGCATCCTGAGCGGGTACCTGCTCCTGTGGTGTTTCTCGATCGCCGTCGAGCCTCTGGCGTCGCAGCTTCCGGCGCGCAGTTCCGACATGGGCAGCGGGGGTTGGTTCCTCGTCTGTTCGATCTTGGCCGCGCCCCTGTTCGAGGAGATCATCTTCCGCGGGTTCCTCACGGGCGGCATGCGCCGCGCCTACGGCGGCGTGGCGGCGTGGATATGCCCTGCCGTTGTCTTCGCCGCGGTGCATATCTCCCCTGCGGGCATGGTGAGCGCTCTGGCCGGAGGCTTGGTGCTGGGATTCTACTATCTGCGCTACCGCTCTCTGGTGATCGTGATCGTGCTGCATGCCCTGAATAATACGACGGCGTGTTTTCTCGATGTGGTGGGTGCCGGCGACGTGACCGTCCGCGACCTTGCCGGCGGCACGTGGGTCGCCACGGCCGTATATGCCGCCTGCGGCGTTGTCTCCATCGCGGCGCTGGTGCGCATGTACGTGGTGGTGCGGCGTATCAAAAAGGAGGATTGTGCGGCCGCAGAGTAATAATCGCGACGGGGTTTACGTTATTTGGGAGTAAAAATGTATCTTTGTCGATTGTTATGCGCCTTGTAGTGAAAATATTGCTCGCAGCGGCGGCTGCAGGCACGACGGCATGCCGCGACCTGCCGGATTACCTCGTGAGCGACAACACCGTGGCCAAGGTCGGCCGCAAGGAGCTCAAGGTTAATGAGATAATCGAGGCCATGCCGGCCAATGTCACGGGTGATGACAGCGTGTCGTTCGTCAAGCTGTACGTCGACCGGTGGCTTGTTCGGCAGCTCAAGGTGGAGGAGGCCGACGAGCTTTTTTCGGGTTCGGAGGCGGACA
The DNA here is from genome assembly GCA_949296635.1 of uncultured Alistipes sp. Taxonomy (GTDB): domain Bacteria; phylum Bacteroidota; class Bacteroidia; order Bacteroidales; family Rikenellaceae; genus Alistipes. The sequence continues at coordinate 3,173 of CASFQF010000139.1, forward strand.
TAGAGCGCATGGTGGAGGAGTACCGCCATTCGCTTCTTATGCGCAAGGTGGACCAATACTACGTCGAGCAGCAGATGAGCGCCGACTTCACCGACAAGGATATAGCCGATTACTACAACACCCACAAGGCCGACTTCATCCTCGACCGCACGCTGGTCAAGGGGCGGGTGCTGCGGTTCGACGCCGCGTACCGCCAGAGCAAGACGCTCATGACGCAGATGCGCGAGGCGGCCACGTCGCAGAGTGCCGCGAAGACCCTGTCGGAGATATGCGAGAAGAACGGCTTTGAGCTTGTGGACAAGCGTTCGGAGTGGGTTGGGTTCACCGATTTCCTGACCTACCTTCCCGCGGCGCAGTCGCAGAACAACGAGCACCTGCTCGACAAGACGGGCATACAGCAGATCGACGCCGGCGGCAAGCGTTACTATTTCGACTTCACGTCGGTATGCCGCAAGGGCAATGTGGCGCCGCTGGAGGTCGTCTCGGAGAATATACGCCGCATCCTCATCACGCAGCGCCGCAGCGAGATAATCAAGGCGCACGAGGAGCAGATCGTCTCGGAGGCCATGGCCTCGGGGCATGCCCGCATATATGCCGATACGGCCGGCGGTGCGGGAAAACCGTGAATATATATAAGGAATTATTAAGGATATGTTGAAAAAGATTCTTTTGGCTTTGGCCGTGATGGCTGTACCGGCCTCGGGGCTGCTCATGGCGCAGAAACGGCAGGTTATGCTCGATAAGGTTATAGCCGTGGTGGGAGGCTCGGCCATACTCTATTCCGACGTCGAGACCTACGCCAACCTGCTTGTCGAGCAGCGGCGCGCACAGGGGTATACGTCGGACCGCGACCCCATGAACGAGGCTCTGGAGGCGCTCATGAAGCAGAAGCTGCTCTACAATCAGTCGCAGATCGACTCTATCGAGCTGATGGGCGACGTCCAATCGTATGTCGAGGAGCAGATACAGGCCATGATCGCCGAGGAGGGGTCGATTGCGGCGCTGGAGGCGCGGCAGCATATGCCCATATATACGTTTCGCGACATCCTGACGCAGCGCATCACCGAGCAGGAGTATGCCAGCCAGATGCAGCAGGAGGTGATCAAGGACATCACGGTTACGCCGGGCGAGGTCGAGCGCTATTTCAAGTCGCTCAAGGAGGAGGACCTGCCGCTGGTACCCAGGCAGTACATGTACGCGCAGATCGTCCGTTACCCCTCGTCGCAGGAGGTGGCCAAGCAGCGTGCGCGGGAGCGCCTTCTGGAGATGCGCGAACGCATCATCACGGGCAAGTCGTCGCTGCCGGTTCTGGCACGGCTCTACTCGGCCGACCCGGGTTCCGCCATGCGCGGCGGCGAGTTGACTTACGGACCGCTGTCGCAGTGGCAGCCGCCCTTTGCCGAGGCTGCGGGCGAACTCAAGGCAGGGCAGTTGTCGGAGATCGTCGAGACGGAGTATGGTATGCACATCATCGAGCTGATGGAGGAGCCCAAGAACGGTAACTACCGCCTGCGTCATATCCTCATCCGGCCGACCTATACGGACGAGGAGCTTCTGGAGCCGACGCGTTTTCTGGACAGTATCGCAGGCCTGATCCGTGCCGACTCGATTACCTTCGAGGAGGCGGCCAAGGAGTTCTCGGAGGATCCGTTGACGAAGATGAACGGCGGTCTTGTGTCGAACCACGACCTGCTGTCGAGCAGCCCGCAGTTCTCGAACGTGAAGTATACGGCCACGAAGTTCCGCGAGGAGGATTTCGGCGAGGGCCGCAGCCTGAAGGACTATGTGGCCATCTCGCACATGAAGGTGGGCGAGGTGTCGAACGCCTATCAGGCCGAGGACCTCAGCGGCAACGAGTTGAGCAAGATAGTCAAGCTGCTGAAGGTGATCCCGCCGCATACGGCGTCGCTCGACGAAGACTACCTTACCATCGAGGAGATGGCCTTGAACGCCAAACAGACAAAGATATTCGATGCGTGGCTCAAGGATAAGATCGACGGGATCTATGTCTTCATCGACCCGGAGTTCCGCAACGGGGAGTTCGAGTACAAGAATTGGGTGAAATAACTAATCGCATAAGGGGCTGTCGCGTGCGCCGTATATTGTCGGTCATATCTGT
>CASFQF010000140.1 GCA_949296635.1 uncultured Alistipes sp.
TGACGATGATCGAATCGTTGTGTATGTTGTATTCTATGCCTATGCCGCTGAATTCGCCTTCAAACGATTCGTTCTGTGTACGCATCTCCTCCTTGTCGAGATATACCGAGTGCGGGTCGAGATCCTCGAGCATACTTCTTATGGCATCCTCGACCAGTGGCTCCATGTCTACCTCGTCGACGTATGTGGCTTCGAGATAGCGGTAGAAGCGGTTGAGTTTCTGCAGCTGGGCGAAAGCATTGTCCGAACCCTCCTGCTGTGCGCATGCTGCCGTCGGGATGGCCCATGTAAGCAGAAGCGCCAGCGCGGCCGATAGATATTTCATATTGCGCGGTTTTATTCAAACAGTTGCGCCGGCGGGCCGCAGCGCGCCGGCGCATATCCGTGTTGTCTTATCGGTTCGGAGGCGTCACCCCCCCCCGTACATGTTATGCCAGCATGTCGCAGATGGTGTCGAATGCGGCGGAACACTGCTCGCCCGTACGCATGTTTTTGACGGTGGCCTCGCCGTGCTCGAGTTCGTTGCTGCCGATGATCACGACGTACGGGATCGAGCGGCGGTTTGCATACTCCATCTGTTTTTTCATTTTCGCAGCCTCGGGGTATATTTCGGTTGCGACGCCGCGGTCGCGCAGCGTACGCATTATGCGCATGGCGGCCATACGCTCCTGTTCGCCGAGGTTGACGAAGAGCACCTTTGTCGAGAAATCGACCTCCTCGGGGAAGAGGTTCAGGCCGGTCATGACGTCGTAAATGCGGTCGGCGCCGAACGAGATACCCACGCCCGAGGTGTCGGGCATGCCGAATATGCCCGTTAGGTCGTCGTAGCGGCCGCCGCCGCAGATCGACCCTATGTCGTAGTCCATAGCCTTGACCTCGAATATGGCACCCGTATAGTAGTTCAGGCCGCGTGCCAGCGAGAGGTCGAGTTCGATGGGCAAGCCGAGACCCAGAGCCTCGGCGTATCCGAATATCTCTTCCATCTCGGCGATACCTTTTAGGCCTGTCTCCGAGCATGAGATGACGTCACGCAGTTTGTTGAGTTTCTCGCTGTTGGACCCGCTTAATTCAAGTATCGGTTGCAGGCGGTCGATCGCCTCCTGCTCCAGCCCGCGCTCGGAAAGTTCTGCACGGACATTGTCGATACCTATCTTCTCGAGTTTGTCGATGGCCACCGTAATATCCATCATCTTGTCGGCGTGGCCTATGGCTTCGGCTATGCCGTAGAGGATCTTGCGGTTGTTCATCTTGAGCGTCACGTTAATTCCGAGTTTGCCGAAGACGCGCTCCACGATCTCTATAAGCTCCACTTCGTTCAACAACGACCGTGAGCCGATGACATCGACGTCGCACTGGTAAAACTCGCGGTAACGGCCTTTTTGCGGGCGGTCGGCACGCCATACGGGCTGTATCTGGTAACGCTTGAACGGGAGGACTATTTCCCCTTGATGTTGAACGATATACCTTGCGAACGGCACCGTGAGGTCATAACGCAGTCCCTTTTCGCATATCTTCGATGCCGTGCGTACCTGTTCGTCGTCGAGGCCGGCGGCGTAGTCGCCCGAGTTGAGTATCTTGAAGAGGAGTTTGTCGCCCTCGTCGCCGTATTTGCCGAGCAGCGTAGTGAGGTTTTCCATTGCGGGCGTCTCGAGCGGCGCGAAGCCGTAGGTGCGGAAGACCCCCTTTATAGTCTCGAATATGTATGTGCGGCGCATCATCTCGGCAGGCGAGAAGTCGCGCGTTCCTTTCGGGATGCTGGGTTTCTGAATAGCCATTTTCGTATTGTGTGTTGTGCCGCACGAGGCGGCTTTGGGATTATTCCATGAGTTTGCGATACTTTACACGGTGGGGTGTAACTTCTTCGCCCTGTGCGCGTTTCCACTCCTCGTACTCGCTGTACGAGCCCTCGTAGAAGACCACCTTCGAGTCGCCCTCGAACGAGAGGATATGCGTCGCGATACGGTCGAGGAACCAGCGGTCGTGCGAAATTACGACGGCACAGCCGGCGAAGTTCTCAAGGCCCTCCTCCAGCGCGCGCAGCGTATTGACATCCACATCGTTGGTTGGCTCGTCCAGAAGCAGTACGTTACCTTCTTCCTTGAGCGCCAGCGCCAGATGCAGGCGGTTGCGCTCGCCGCCCGAAAGCATGCCGCACTTCTTCTCCTGATCGGCGCCGCTGAAGTTGAAGCGGGCGACATAGGCGCGGGCCGGTATCTGGCGGTTGCCGAGGGTGATGATGTCGCTGTTCTGCGATATGACTTCATATACGCTCTTCTCGGGGTCGATCGACTTGTGCTGCTGGTCGACATAGGCCAGCTTGACGGTCTGGCCCACGGTGAATGTTCCCGACGTAGGCTGCTCGAGACCCATGATCATGCGGAAGAGGGTAGTCTTGCCCGTGCCGTTGGCGCCGATTACGCCCACGATACCTGCGGGCGGCAGCGAGAAGTTGAGATGCTCGTACAGCAGGCGGTCGCCGTATGCCTTCGAGACGTCGTGCGCCTCGATCACCACGTCGCCCAGACGCGGGCCGTTCGGGATGAATATTTCGAGTTTTTCCTCTTTCTGCTTCACGTCCTCGTTCATCAGCTTGTCGTATGCCGACAGACGGGCCTTGCTTTTGGCGCGGCGGCCCGACGGGGACATGCGCACCCATTCCAACTCGCGCTCGAGGGTCTTGCGGCGTTTGCTCTCCTGTTTCTCCTCCATGGCCAGACGCTTGGTCTTCTGGTCGAGCCAGCCCGAGTAGTTGCCCTTCCACGGGATGCCCTCGCCGCGGTCGAGTTCGAGGATCCAGCCTGCCACGTTGTCGAGGAAGTAGCGGTCGTGCGTGACGGCGATGACCGTACCTTTATATTGCTGCAGGTGCTGCTCCAGCCAGTCGATGCTCTCGGCGTCGAGGTGGTTTGTCGGCTCGTCCAGAAGCAGCACGTCGGGCTGTTGCAGGAGCAGGCGGCAGAGCGCCACGCGGCGGCGTTCGCCTCCCGACAGCACCTTGACGCTCTGGTCGGGGTCGGGGCACCGCAGGGCGTCCATGGCACGCTCCAGCACGCTGTCCAGCTCCCAGCCGTTGACGTGGTCGATCTGCTCGTACAGTTCGCCCTGACGCTCTATGAGGCGGTTCATCTCGTCGTCCGACATGGGCTCGCACAGCTTGGCGTTGATCTCCTCGTACTCCTTCAAAAGGGCCACCGTGGCGGCGCAGCCCTCCTCGACAACCTCTTTCACGGTCTTCGAGTCGTCGAGTTTGGGTTCCTGCTCGAGGTATCCCACCGTATATCCCGGTGCGAAGACCACCTCGCCCTGATAGTTCTTGTCGATGCCGGCGATGATCTTCATCAGGGTCGACTTGCCCGAGCCGTTGAGACCTATGATACCGATCTTCGCGCCGTAGAAGAACGACAGGTAGATGTTGTTGAGCACTTTTTTCTGATTGGTGAAGGTCTTCGACACGCCCACCATCGAAAAAATTATTTTCTCGTCTGCCATGCTGTGTATGCTTTATAGATTTTCGATAATTACGGCAAAAATACAAAACTAAATTCGTTTCGCCAACACCCGGCCGCTAATTCGCGCTGCGGGCGGGCCCCGCCCGTGCTGCCGCCGTCTGTTATAAGCCGAGTCGATGGCGCGATAAGATAATCCGATCGGCAAACTTGCTTTTTAGCAGAAATTTTGCATACATTTGCAACAACGAAATACAAACACGGAAACTATTTGTCAACAAACAAAAACCGACCGATTATGAAAAGCATCAAGGGAACCAAGACCGAGCAGAACCTGCTCAAGTCATTCGCAGGTGAGAGCCAAGCGCGCAACCGTTACACGTTCTTTGCAAGCGTAGCCAAGAAGGAGGGTTACGAGCAGATCTCGGGCGTATTCATGGAGACAGCCGAGCAGGAGAAGGAGCACGCAAAGCGTTTCTTCAAGTATCTCGAGGGCGGCGATCTGACCATCACGGCGTCGTATCCCGCAGGTATAATAGGCACCACTGCCGAGAACCTTCTGGCGGCGGCACAGGGCGAGCACGAGGAGTGGGACGTCCTCTATGCCGAGTTCGCCGATGTGGCCGAGCAGGAGGGATTCGCCGAGATAGCCAACACCTTCCGCCAGATCGCCAAGGTGGAGGCCGAGCATGAGAAGCGCTACCTCAAGCTGTTGAGCCGCATCACCGACGGCAACTTCTTCGTACGCGACAACGAGATATGGTGGCAGTGCCGCAACTGCGGTTACGTGCTCAAGGCGAAGGAGGCCCCTCTGAAGTGCCCCGCATGCGCCCACCCGCAGGCCTATTTCGAGCCCAAGAAGGAGAACTATTGATAGGCATAATCCGTAATGGAGACGGAGCCGCACCCTCGGTGCGGCTCCGCTGTTTTATATTCGGTGCAGTGGGCATATCGTCATATTCCGAGCAGGCGCCGAGTGTCGTCGATGAACATTTCGTAACGGCGCCGTGCGTCTGCTCCCATCTGCATCGTGTCCGCGGCTTCGGGCGTCAGTATGGCATAATCGGGTGTATGTACCCATACGGGTGTTATTCCGAGTCGGTATGTCAGGGGCCCGCCGCCCGTGCGCATGACGTCGATGGCGGCGATGATGCCGCCGTCGCTGTACCGTTGGCGCTGGTTCGAGACGAAGTTCCCGAGCGAATATATCGTTACCCCCTTCCGTGTGTCGCATTCGGCCGGCTGTACGACGTGCGGGTGGCTGCCTATGATGATGTCTACGCCGTGCCGGCGCAGGAATGCCGCCGTGGCGCGCTGCGCCTTGTCGGGCTGTCTCTGGTATTCGTTGCCCCAATGCACTACGGCGATGATGCAGTCGACCTCGCTGCGGTCGACCGAGAGTATGTCGCGCGCCATGACGGCGGTGTCGAGCATGTCGACAATACACCCTTCGGGTACGGGCAGCCCGTTGGTGCCGTACGTGTAGTTGACGACGGCAAACTCGATGCCGTTGCGCGAGAACCGCTGTATGCCGTTGATCCTGCGGTCGAGGCTGTCGCGGTAGACGCCCGTGCGGCGTATGCCGCGGCTGTCGAGAATCTCCGTGGTGGCGCGGATGCCCGCACCCCCGCGGTCGCAGCAGTGGTTGTTGGCCATCGCCGCCAAGTCGACCTGCATGTCGCGCATGGCGTCGGCCACGGCGGCAGGGGAGCGGAAACATGGGTATCCCGTATACGGCCCGTCGTCGCTGAGGGTGGTCTCGAGGTTTACGATAGCCAGATCTGCGCGGCGCATTATGCCGGCCACGTGGCGGAACGATCCGGTGTAGTCGTATTTGCCGCCGGC
>CASFQF010000141.1 GCA_949296635.1 uncultured Alistipes sp.
CGACGCCGCGCCCCATACCGCCGCCGCGGCCCATGCCGCCGCCCGAGACGCCGAGGATGTCCTCGAATCCGAAGTTGGTCTGGTTGACGTTGTTCAACAGGCCGATCAGCGTGAGGCGCGAGCGGTTCTGGAACAGGTTGACATTACCGCCGACGATGTATTTGTTCGACGCGGTCACCTCGTCCGTGTCGGGCTGGTAGCCGTAACCGGCGTATACTTGTCCGAAGATGCCCTGACGCATGTTCTCGTGCGTGACGATATTGATGGCCTTGTATCCCTCACCGTCGTCCATGCCCGAGAATTCGGCGTTGTCGCTCAACTTGTTGTATACCTCGATGCTCTTAACCGACTCTGCGGGCAGCGACTTGATGGCCGTCGAGACATCCTCGCCGAAGAACTCCTTGCCGTCGACAAATATCTTCTTGACCTCCTCGCCCTGTGCCTCTACGGAGCCGTCGGTGACGGTGATGCCGGGCATCTTCTTCAGCAAGCCCTCGACGTCGGCGTCGGCCGAAACCTTGAACGCCTCGGCGTTGTAGCTCACCGTGTCGCCCTTCTGTGAGGTGCGCATCGTCTTGACCTCCTTGACGACGGTCTCGATCTTTGTTGCCGACTCGGTGAGGGCGATGCGCCCGAGGTCGGTCGAGGCGCCCCCGACCTTGAAGTCGTACGTCTTGTCCTCGTAGCCGAGGAACGAAATGACCATCTTGTAGCTGCCGTATTCGAGCCCGTTTATGGTGGTCGCGCCCTCGTACCCCGAGGTGTAGTAACTCTTCTTTTCGGCGTTGTCGGCGGGCGTAAGTTCTATTACGGCGCCGGCTATGCCTTGGTCGTTGGCGGCGTCGGTGACGGTGAGCGATACCTTGCCGGTCTGTGCGTGGGCCGCGATGCCGAATGCGGCGCAGAGCAGTGTCAAAAGCAACTTTTTCATATTCTGTATCGGATTTTTTCTCTTTGCGGAATATTTCCGACACAAAATTAGCGACTCGAAAACGGGAGGTGTCCTGCCATGCCGGCCAAACGCCCCAACGCGGCGGCGGGGCGGCTCCTGCGGCGGGTGAATCGCTGCGGACGATCGGCCGATCGTGCATACGGCGGGGTCGGCGCAGGCGGGATATGACCGGAATATTATAAAAAAACGGTCATACCGCGGTGCCGAAACAAGACAGCCGCACCCTATTTGGGGATGCGGCTGTCGCTGTGCGTTTATCGTCGGCGTGCGGCGTGTATGCCGTGCGCGTTTGATACTGGAGACTTAGTCCTTGAACTTGGCCGAGAGAAACTCGCGGTTCAGGCGGGCGATGTGCGTGATCGAGATCGACTTGGGGCACTCGGCCTGACATGCGCCGGTGTTGGTGCAGTTGCCGAATCCCAGCTCGTCCATCTTGGCCACCATAGCCTTGGCGCGGCGTGCGCCCTCGACGCGGCCCTGTGGCAGCTTGGCCAGCGACGACACGCGCGCTGCCACGAAGAGCATGGCCGAACCGTTCTTGCAGGTTGCAGCGCAGGCGCCGCAACCGATGCACGCGGCGGCATCCATACTCTCGTCGGCATCCTTCTTGGGGATGGGTATCGCGTTGCCGTCGGGTACCGAGTTGGTACGTACCGAGATGAAACCTCCGGCCTGAAGTATCTGGTCGTAGGCGCTGCGGTTCACTACGAGATCCTTGATTACGGGGAATGCGGCCGAACGCCACGGCTCGATGGTGATGGTCGCGCCGTCCTTGAACTTGCGCATGTAGAGCTGGCAGGTGGTTACGGCCTGCTCGGGGCCGTGCGCATGGCCGTCGATGTGCATCGAACACATACCGCAGATACCCTCGCGGCAGTCATGGTCGAAAGCCACGGGCTCCTTGCCCTCGTGCACGAGGTTGTTGTTCAGAATATCCATCATCTCGAGGAACGACGTATCGGGCGAGATGCCCTCTACGTGGTACGTTTCGAATGCTCCCTTCGATTTGGCGTCCTTTTGACGCCATATCTTTAATTTGAAATTCATTGTTCGATTGTTATTAAAGTTCAACGTCAAAATTGCTTAATCCTTGTAGTTGCGCTGTGCGGGGTGTACGAACTCGAAGTTCAGGGGCTCCTTGGTCATCTCGGGCTCCTTGTCCATGCCCTTGTACTCCCAGACGGCAGCGTATACGAAGTGTTCGTCGTCACGCTTGGCCTCGCCCTCTTCGGTCTGGTGCTCGACACGGAAGTGTCCGCCGCACGACTCCTCGCGGTTCAGGGCGTCGCGTGCCATGAGCTCGCCCAGCTCGAGGAAGTCGGCCAGACGCAGCGCCTTCTCCAGCTCCACGTTGAACGAATCGGCCGTGCCTACGAGCTTCAGGTCGCTCCAGAACTCCTTGCGCAGGGCCTGTATCTCGGTGATTGCCTTTTCGAGCGACTCCTTGGTGCGGGCCATGCCCACGTTCTCCCACATGATGTGGCCCAGACGCTTGTGTATGTCGTCCACCGACTGCTTGCCCTTGATGGCGAAGAGCTTGGCGATCTTCTCCTTGACACCCTTCTCGGCCTCGGCGAAGGCGGGGGTGTCGGTGTTTACCTTCGGCGCCTGAATCTTGTGCGAGAGGTAGTCGCCGATGGTGTAGGGCAGCACGAAGTATCCGTCCGCAAGGCCCTGCATCAGGGCCGACGCGCCCAGACGGTTTGCTCCGTGGTCCGAGAAGTTGGCCTCGCCGATGGCGTAGAGGCCCGGGATCGTGGTCATGAGGTTATAGTCTACCCAGATACCGCCCATCGTATAGTGTACGGCGGGGAATATCTGCATGGGCTGCTCGTAGGGATCCACGTCGGTGATCTCCTTGTACATGTCGAACAGGTTGCCGTAGCGCTGCTTGATGACCTCCTTGCCCAGACGCTCGATGGCGGTCTTGAAGTCGAGGAATACGGCCAGACCGGTCTCGTTCACGCCGAAGCCTGCGTCGCAGCGCTCCTTGGCGGCACGCGACGCCACGTCGCGCGGCACGAGGTTGCCGAAAGCAGGGTAGCGGCGCTCCAGATAGTAGTCGCGGTCCTCCTCGGCGATCTGCGACGGCTGCTTGCGGCCCTCGCGGATGGCCTTCACGTCCTCGATCTTCTTGGGTACCCAGATACGGCCGTCGTTACGCAGCGACTCCGACATGAGGGTAAGTTTCGACTGCTGGTCTCCGTGTACGGGGATACACGTGGGGTGTATCTGCGTGAAGCAGGGGTTGGCAAAACCGGCACCCTTGCGGTAGCACTGGAATGCGGCCGAGCCGTTCGATGCCATGGCGTTGGTCGAGAGGAAGAATACGTTTCCGTAGCCGCCCGTGGCGATAACCACGGCGTGGGCGCCGTGACGCTCGATCTCACCGGTCACGAGGTTGCGGGCGATGATGCCGCGGGCCTCGCCGTCCTCGATGACGATGTCGAGCATCTCGTGGCGGGGGTAGCTCTTGACCGAACCTGCGGCGATCTCCTTGTTGAGTGCGGCGTAAGCGCCGAGCAGCAGCTGCTGGCCGGTCTGGCCGCGGGCATAGAACGTACGCGATACCTGCGCGCCGCCGAACGAGCGGTTTGCCAGCAGGCCGCCGTACTCGCGGGCGAAGGGCACGCCCTGTGCCACGCACTGGTCGATGATGAGGTTCGACACCTCGGCCAGACGGTAGACGTTGGCCTCGCGTGCGCGGTAGTCGCCGCCCTTGATGGTATCGTAAAAGAGGCGGTAAACCGAGTCGTTGTCGTTCTGGTAGTTCTTCGCAGCGTTGATACCGCCCTGCGCGGCGATCGAGTGTGCGCGGCGCGGCGAGTCCTGTATGCAGAACACCTTGACGTTATATCCGAGTTCTCCGAGCGAAGCGGCTGCCGATGCGCCTCCGAGGCCCGTACCTACGATTATGATGTCGAGCTTGCGCTTGTTGGCGGGGCTCACGACTTTGATGGCCGCCTTGTGGTTGCTCCACTTCTGTGACAACTCGCCGGCGGGGATTTTAGAATCTAACTTTAAGGCCATATTCTTTATTTTTTAATTGTTCAAGTGAAAAGCTCTCATTGCAGGCAGCCGCCGACGCACACTTTGACGAAGTATACCAGCACTACGGCGATGAATCCCAGCACGATGATGGTGGCGAAGATGTTGGAGATGCACTTCAGTCGGGGATACCACGTGTCGTTTGCCCAGCCTACGGTCTGGAACATCGACCAGATGCCGTGTGTGAGGTGGAGCCACAGGGCGCCGAGCCAGATGATGTAGAGCACGACATAATACCACTGCGAGAAGGTGTATGCCACCAGCGTGGCGCCGTCGTGCGCCGAGACAAACATACCGCCAACGGTCGAACCTTCGCCGCCCATGATCTCGACGAGCTGCATCTTGCTCCAGAAGTTGAGCAGGTGGAGCAGCAGGCCGAGCACCACGATCACGCCCAGCACGAGCATGTTTTTCGATGCCCACTCAACGCCCGGCTCGTTGACCGTAACGGCATAGCGCTGCGTGCCGCGGGCGCGGTAGTTGTTGTAGGTGAGGATCAGCGCGTAGACGAAGTGCAGGACCACCAGCACGGCCAGACCGACCGTTCCGGCCAGAGCGTACCAGTTTGCGCCGAGGAATTCACAGACCATGTTGTAACCTTCGGGTGAGATGATGGCCACGAGGTTCATTGACATGTGGAAGAGAAGGAAGAGAACGAGGCAACAACCCGTCACACTCATCACCAGCTTCTTTCCGAGAGATGAATTGCATAAAAAACAGCTCATAATTTTCAGATTTTGTTTATTTTTGTTTGTGAAAATGTTTCTCAAGGCATCGCAAAGATAGTAATTGTTTGCAGAATAACAATAGCGCAGGGGGTATAAATCTTTCGCATACCGCTTTAATGTCGTCAGTTATGAAAAAAAATATCATACGGGCCTCCGTGCGGGCTCTTACGGCCGCGTTGGATGCCTCCTCGCGGCAGCGCCAGTCGCAGGAGGTCTCGGCGTGTCTGGCCGAGGCCGTACGCCGCCGCGGCGCGGCCGTTGTGGCGCTGTTTTCGCCCCTGCCCGACGAGGTCGACATCAGCCCGCTGCTGGAGGCCCTCTCCGGCGTGCGTATCGTGCTGCCGCGTGTGGGGGACACGCCGCAGGGCGTGCCGTGCATGGAGTTCTACGACTACCGTGCCGGCGCCATGGCCGGCGGCGCATACGGCATACGCGAGCCGCAGGGCGGGCGGCCGTGCCTGCCCTCCGAGATCGACCTCATGGCGGTGCCCGGCATGGCTTTCACGCGCGACGGCCGCCGTCTGGGCCGCGGCAAGGGTTACTACGACCGCTTCCTGC
>CASFQF010000142.1 GCA_949296635.1 uncultured Alistipes sp.
CGACGGCACGTGCGTCGCGCGCGACCACCAGAAGGTCACCACGCGCGGCCACCTCGCGCGCTATCGAGAGGAAGCAGCCGTACGCCTCGTCCAAATACGGGGCCCAATCCGTTCCGGCGTGGGGCCACGTGAGCTGTACGAAACTTTGCGGTTCCCATTCTGCGGGAAGCCTGCAGCAATGGTTTGCGGCGGTACTCATATACGGATATTTACGCCGATAAAGGTACGGATTTTATCGCTATCGCGCAAGAGCGCGCCGGCACGCCGTACGGCCGCGCGTAACACAAACGTCATCCGCCCGCAATCCCATCGTTACACGCGCGACATTCTCCCGTAACAACACTTGGCCACCTTTGCGGCGGTAAACAAGCGAAAAATAGAGATGACTATCGGAAAAAAAGTTCTCACCCTGCTGCTGACGCTCACCGTATCGGCCGCCTCGGCAGCATCCTTCAAAGGAATCGTTACTGACAAGACCAATTCGCAGCCGCTCATAGGCGTGGCAATCGTCGTCGACGGCACCACGCGCGGCACCTCGACCGATGCCGAGGGACGTTTCGAACTGCCACTCGAGAAGGGACGCTACCGTATCGTGGTGTCATACATATCGTACGTGACCCGACAGCTCGACATCGAGGTCACAGACCAGATGGCCGAGGTGCATATCGAGATGGAACCCGAAAGCCAAGAACTTTCGGCCGTGACGGTGAAGACACGCAAGAACCTCGAATCGGAACGTATCCTGCAGCGCGAACGCATGGCCTCGGAGATCGCCGTCGAGAACATGGGGGCCAAGGAGATGGCCCTGAAGGGCATCTCCAACGTTCAGGAAGGGGTGAAGAAACTCACCGGCATATCAATAGCCTCGTCGGGGCAGCTCGTCGTGCGCGGTCTGGGCGACCGTTACAGCATCACCACCCTCAACGGCCAGCCCATAGCCTCGCCCAACCCCGACAACAAACTCATCCCGCTCGACATATTCCCCTCGTCCACGGTCAAGAACATCACCGTGAGCAAGGTCTACGAGGCCTCGTCGTACGCCGACTACTCGGGCGCCCATATCAACATCGACACCAAGGACAACATGGGCGATGACTTCTTCACGGTAGACTTCCACACGGGAGGCCGCGCCAACACCCTCGGCCGCGAGTTCTACCGCATGGACCACCGTTCGCTCTTCACACAGCCCTCCGTCGACCCCGCGGCCCTCGCCATGGACAAGCAGGAATTCCGCCAATACGTCACCTCGAAAGACATCTTCGACACCGGCTTCTCCGTATCCAAACACACGGCGCTGCCCGAGATGGGCGGCAACATAGGCTTCGGCCGCAACATATCCATCGGCAGCCAGACGCTCGGCATACTCGCCGCGGCGGGCGCAAGCAACCAGCTGCAGCGCATGACCGACGCCACATACCGCCTTCTGGAGGCTACGGGAAGCATCACCGACGACTACACGTACGACAGCTACGAGGCGAGCCTCAAGATCGCCGCACTCGGAAGCCTCACGCTCTCGCTGCGCGCCGAGGACCGCATAAACTACACCTTCTTTTACGCCCGCAACGCTTCGGACACCTACATGCAGCGCGAAGGTTACGACCAAGAGGGGCACGACCTGACGGGCAGCCACGACGTGATGCACGTCTATACCCTTATGACCAACCAGATAAGCGGCACGCACCGCCTCGGCGAGAGGTGGCGTCTGCTCTGGAGCGGCTCGTATACCTCCACCTCGTCGGACGAACCCGACCGCCGTCAGGTGATGTTCATCCGCAAGCCGGACGGGCGCCTCGACCTCTTCCGCCTCAACCAGCAGGAGACCATGCGCTACTTCGGCACCCTCGACGAGGACGAGTGGAACGGCCACATCGCCGCCGACCTCTCCTTCGGCCGCCACACGCTCACCGTGGGCGCCGCCGTCAAGGACAAAGGGCGCGACTACGCCGGCACGCGATTCTACTACGACCTTACATCCATATCGCCGCAGATAGACGGCATATACGACACCGACGGCTACCTCAACTTCGGCAGCGTGGCCGACGGCTCGGTCGTCATCGACCGCCAGCGCCACCCGAAGGATACCTACAAGGCCGGCAACACCATATATGCGGGATACTTCTCGCTCGGGCTGCGCCCCGCCGACGCCCTGCTTGTGGACCTCGGCCTGCGTTACGAGGCCTCGCGCCAATGGGTCGACTACTTCAACGACCAGAGCATCGCCGAACGCCGCGACATAGACAAGAACGACCTCTTCCCCGCCCTCAACATAAAATACGACCTCAACGCCACACAGCAGCTGCGGCTGGCGGCCTCGCGCACCATAACGCGCCCGTCGTTCATCGAGATGGCCCCGTTCCTCTATCAGGAGTCGTACGGTTCGGCCCAGCTGCGCGGTAACGCCGACCTGCAGAACAGCTACAACTACAACATCGACCTGCGCTACGAACTGCTCAACGACAAGGGCGACATGGTTTCGGCCACAGCATACTACAAATACCTCGACGAACCCATCGAGCGCGTACAGATGCTCTCGGGAGGCGCTTCGGTACACACCTTCCGCAACGCCGACAACGGCATGGCCGCAGGTGTCGAGATCGAGGTGCGCAAGACCGTCACCGACGCCCTCCGCATAGGCGTCAACGGCACATACATGTACACCAACGTCAAACTCCCCGACGGCGGCGTATACACCAACAAGGAGCGCGCCCTGCAGGGAGCCTCGCCATACCTCGTAAATGCCGACATCACCTACTCGCCGCACTTCGGCGGCGACCGGCAGCTGAACCTCGCCCTGCTCTACAACCTTCAGGGGCCGCGCATCCACGCCGTGGGCATCTCGGGGCTCGGCGACATCAAACAGCTGCCCGTACACACGCTCGACTTGGCCGCCTCGTACCGCTTCGGCGCGCGCACCGAGGTCAAGCTGCAGTTTACAGACCTGCTCAACCGCCCCATGGTCTTCGAGCAGGAGGTGCCGCAGACAGGAGGCACGGTCGAGGTGGAGCGTTACCGCACGGGGTTAGGTTTCGAAATAGGCATAGCTCTCAAATTCTGACAAGAAGAGACTCATTTCAGGAGATAAAACATAAGAACCATTCATTTTTTACGGAGATGAAAAACCAAATCAAATTTCTGACCGCAGCCGTAATAGCCTCGATGGCTTTAGCCACGGCCTGCAACAACGACAACAAAGGAACTGAAGGTGACGGCTCGCTCAAGGGCGAGATCCCCACGGGTACCGTACTGACGGGCAACATCACCGAGGACGCGACCCTTACGCGCGACAGCCGCTACAAGCTCAGCGGCGGCCTGCACGTCAAGGCTGGTGCGACGCTCCGCATAGAGCAGGGCGTCGAGATCGAGGCCGTCGACGACGACGCTTCGGACTACATCCTCATCGAGCAGGGTGCCAAGATCGACGCACAGGGCACCGCATCGAACCCCATCGTCATGACCAGCGAGCTCAAGGAGACGGGCGCATGGGGCGGCATACACATCTGCGGCCTTGCCCACACCAATGCCGGCACGGGTGTCCTCTCGGAGATAGGCAACGCCCCCTACGGCGGCAGCGACGACGCCGACAACTCGGGTACGCTGCGATACATACGACTCGAATATACGGGCTTCGCCCTCGACGAGGAGCACGAGGCTAACGGCATCTCGTTCTACGGCGTGGGCAACGGCACCACGGTCGAGTATATTCAGGCATACAAGGGTTCGGACGACGGCTTCGAGTTCTTCGGCGGCTCGGTCAACGTCAAGCACATGGTGGTAACCGACTGCACCGACGACTCGTTCGACTGGACCGAGGGATGGAACGGCAAGGGACAGTTCCTCGTGGCATACCAGACGGGCGATGTCGAGTGCGACTGCCTCATGGAGTGCGACAACAACGGCAACAACTTCGCCGCCACCCCCGTAGCGCATCCCGTACTCTCGAACCTCACGCTCGTGGGTGACAACTCCCAGAACAACACCCGCGGCATACGCCTTCGCGCCGGCACGCAGGCCGAGATCTACAATGCGATCATCACCGGCAAGGGCAAGTGCATAAGCGTCGAGACCACACAGACCGAGGAGGCTCTCAAGAACGGCACCTCGATACTCCGGAACATAGCCATGAGTTCGGCCCTCGCCTCGGAGAACGGCATATACACCCCCGAGATGTTCGCCGCGGCCGCAGGCAACTCGACCGACTACGCAAACACTCTCACCGACGGCTATGTGGGCACCGTCGGGGGCGGCGCCGCCCCCGACGATGCGTTCTTCTCGGACGCCGATTACAAGGGTGCCGTCAGCGCCGGCGACGACTGGACCGCAGGCTGGACACTGTAGTTTCCGCAACCGGTACGTATATTGCAGAGAGGCCCGCGGCGGCCTCTCTTTTCGTATGCAGACGCCGCCCTATCACACGATGCGGCAGCGGGCCAAAACCGATTTTTTTCGTACATTTGTATTCGTGCAAGGCTCCGCAGCAGGCGGGCCACGCGGCTAATTCACAGGAAACAACTAAAACATACGATTATGGAACTAAAAACGATTCTCGACCACAGGCGCAGCACGCGCAAATTCCTCCCCCGCAAGGTGGAGCACGACAAACTGCAGCGTATCGTCGACATGGTTCTTCAGGCGCCCTCGTCGCGCAACAGCCGCTCGACGCGGCTGCTTGTCGTCGAGCAGCCCGAACTGCTCGAAAAGATAGCCTCGATGCGCGACTACGGCTCGGCCTTCGTCTCGGGAGCCGCCGCCGCGGTCCTCGTCATGGGCGACCGCCGCGCCACCGACCTCTGGGTCGACAACTGCGCCATCTCGGCCACGGTGATGCAGCTGGCCGCAGTGGACGAAGGGCTCGCCTCATGCTGGGTGCATGTCAACGGCCGCCCCCGCCTTGTTAAGGAACCCGACGGCGAGCAGGCCGAGGATTTCCTGCGCTCGTTCCTGCCCATACCAGAACATTACGGCATACTCTGCGCCATAGCGCTCGGGTACTCGGACTTCACCCCCGCGCCGCTACCGCCGTACGAAGGCGAGGAGCGCGTCAAGTGGCTCTGATCCCGCCCCGCACACAACGAAACATCCCCGGCCGCAAACGGTCGGGGATATTTTTAGGTAATGATGCCAAAATTGGTTGGTGGCATATTAGCTCGGGAGTGTAAACTGAACTGTGTCAAGTTTAGTTTTGTTGTGTCGGAGTAGGCGGCCATGGCCGCCTACTCCAACCGCTAATTTATCAAACCTATCAAA
>CASFQF010000143.1 GCA_949296635.1 uncultured Alistipes sp.
ATATGTCGAGCAGGATGACGTTGGCGAACATGACGGCTATGTATAGCGTCATGACCTCGTGGAATGTGAACATTGCGGGGTTGAACATCCCGTTTCGGGCCACCTCCATCATGCCGCTCGATGAGATGACGCCCAAGAGTATGCCTGCCGATGCCACGGCGAGTATCACCTTCATGCCGGCGACCTTCGACCCGATGGCCGAATTGAGGAAATTCACGGCATCGTTGGTCACACCCACATAGAGACCCGACACCGCCAGAATCGCCAGAATGACGATAGCCACAGTGTATATTTCGCTCATAAGGAACTTTTTATTTCCTGCGGGGCCGTTGGAACGGTCCCGAAAAACACTTCAAAGGTACTCAGCATGATCCACACGACATTGGCGGAAGCGCAACATTAACGAAAAAGTAACAATCTGTTAACGCAAATTTAATACTGCGGCGTTTGCCGCAGCCTCCGTTTCCGCGTATCCGCGGTCCCTTTTCCGCCGCCTGTCCGCTCGTTGGCGGCGAGGCTTTTGCCGTGCCGCGCGCAGCCCCGTGAGTGTCATATTTGCCACCCCCCCCCATATGCTGTCCGCGTACTGTCCCGTTATTCGGCATCATATATGTTTCATGTGCCATTAGCCAATGTCCGCTCGCTCCAATTTAGTTTCTTGATATTTTAGAGTTTTATTACTTACCGTATTTTATGGCAATTTTCTTGAATCGTAAAGCCATTTCGAGAAACCAATCGAATGCCGAATTCCATTTGTCTCGGTCTTTGATTGGGAATGATTTGGATACGACTATGCGACATGCTTTTGACGCCTCAATCCAATCTATTTTTTGATTCATCATTGTCTCTATTTCAGCGGCATGTCGTTGAAATTTTTGGAACAATTCCTTGTCGTCGGTAATATATATCTCTGTCGCGATTTTGTTTTTTTGTGTGTTAACTGTTAATCCAAGATGATAAGCGGAACTGCCTAAACTGAGGTCATACCAATGATGCGGAGATGGCTTTCTGGCCGAGAAATTATCTGTGAAAAGTGAATTGCCTCGCATGGTTTCTACAAACTCTTGCCAAAAATCCAGTTTAAGTCTTGCTGTTTCGTTGAGAGAGTCGTTTTTCATGGATTTGGCCCAGTCATTGGGACGTTCCACAACATTGAATTTTGGAGCTTTAAGCGAATCGTCAATTTGCCAAAGTTCAATTTCTGTAAGAAAGAAACCGACACTGCTGTCCGTATGCTGGTTGAGCCATTCTATGGCTTGCCTATGTTCGTCACGAGCTCTTTTTACAACCCATACAATAACTTCCGCACCCTTTCCCGACGCATATGTAATTAATTTGCCGAGATGGTCGTGATTAGTATCTTCGAGTTGATTTTCTATAATTATTTTTCGGCCTGTTCCGCTTTCGGTTGCAAAAATATCCACATTGAAACTGCCTACTGCAGATTCAGTTTCTTCGAGCGTTATTTCTATGCCGATTGCTTCTCCAAGTAATGTGAGATTATTTTCTGCAGAAAGCCATTTAGTAAAATCGGCTGCTTCATGAGGCCATACAGATCGTAGATCTGAAATACGATGTATTTTACCAAGTGTGATATTATTCATATTTGATATAATTCCTTAATTGATACAAATATAAACAAGTATTGGAACATAGCCAAATTCCGAAAACTGCGTTTCCGATTTGTTTCTGCCCTCTCCTTTGTATATATTTGTAGGTACTAACCGCCGATAGCCCTCTCGCGGCATGCGGGACATGCGTTCCGCACGGCTGCCGCGGTACGGGCCGAGGCATTAACCATCATGTCCCATGAAACGTATTTTCCTGATGCTGGCCGTACTGCTTGCTGTGACGGCGGCGCACGCATCCGGCCGCGGCGGCAAGCGCCGCGCGGCGAAGAACCCCGAATATTATGTTGCGGCCTACATCTGGCCGTCGTGCCACGACGACCCCGTGGGGCGGCGCGTCCTCTGGGGCGGGGGCCACGGCGAGTGGGAGATCATCAGGCAGGGTACGCCCCGCTTCGACGGCCACTACCAGCCCAAGCAGCCGCTCTGGGGCTATGAGCACGACGACGACCCGCGGGTCATGGAGCGCTGGATCGACGCCGCGACCGACCACGGCGTCAACGTCTTCGTCTTCGACTGGTACTGGTTCGACGGCGGCCCCTTCCTCGAGGGGTGCCTCAACGACGGCTTCCTGAAGGCGCGCAACCGCGGCAAGATGCAGTTTTACGTCATGTGGGCCAACCACACCGTCGCGCGCAACTATTGGAACTGCCACCGCTACGGCGACGATACCTCGACGCTGTGGCGCGGCGCCGTCGACGAGGAGAATTTCCGCAAGGTGGTCGACCGCGTCATAAGCCAATACTTTTCCCAGCCCAACTACTTCAAGATCGACGGCTGCCCCGTCTTCGCCGTCTTCTCGATGGACGAGCTGCTGGCGTCGTTCGGCGGCAGCGTCGAGCGCACGCGCGAGGCGATAGAGTATTTTCGCGGAAAGGTGCGCGAGGCGGGCTTTCCGGACCTCTGTCTGCAGATGATGAACAACGACACGAGCGAGGTTGCTGCCGGACGTCTCGATGGCATAGGCGCCGACTGCACCACGCAGTACGGCTGGGGCACGGCGCGCCGCGAGGATTACCTGCGCTGGGCCAAGGAGGGGTACGAGGCCACGGAGCGGCTGGGGGCGTTGATCGACAAGCCGCACTACCCGTCCGTGTCGATAGGCTGGGACGACACGCCGCGCTTTCCCGCCAAGGGCAAGGCCGACGTGGTGCACTACAACGTCACGCCGCAGGCCTTCGCCATGGCGCTGCAGCGCGCCAAGGAGTATTGTGACGCCCGCCCCGAGCAGTTGAAGCTGATAACCATATACGCCTTCAACGAGTGGGTCGAGGGGGCGTATCTGCTGCCCGACATGCGTTACGGCTTCGGGTACCTCGAGGCCGTGCGCGACGTGCTGCAGGGCAAATACGACCGCTACCGCAAGTAGCGGCGGCGCTGTGTGCTCGAACGACACGGGGCCGGCACCGAAAGGGCCGGCCCCGTGTCCGTCTTCTGTCGTCTTCTGTCGCCGTGTCCGTCTTCTGCCGCCGCGCCGTTTTCGCCGGCATGTGTCCGGTGCGGTTTAAAGTCCCGGCGGCAGCTTGCAGGCCATCAGGGCGCGGCAATCGAAGGTTTCGCCGTCGGCGATGAAGCGGCCGTCGCCGACGGCATGGATCAAGCGTTTGTCCGGGCAGTCGGGATCCTCGACCACGCGCGTGACATGCAGCACGACGAATCCGTAGTCGGCGATGTAGTCCGTGACGCGGCACTCGAGGCAGGCGATGCACCCCGCGATGAGGGGCGCCCGCACCGTGGCCGCGGCCAGCGCTTCGAGGCCGAACATCTCGAACTTGTCGACGTCGGCACCGCTTACGGTGCCTATGCGCACGGCCGTCTCCAGCATCGACGCCGGAGGTATGCATACCACGCATTCGCCCGTGTCCATCATCGTCGCGAAGGAGTGGTTCCACGATCCCGTGGTGAGGACGATGTGCTGTTCGAAATCTATGGCCATGGTCCACGATATTGTCATCACGTTGTTGCGTTCCGCGTCGCGTGTGGTGACCAGAACGACGGGGCCCGGCTCGATGTATGTCAGGGCCTTCTCCTTTGGTACTTCTTTCATGGTGCTGTCAATGTTTCGGGGGCTGCGCGCCCCATGCGGCGGACAATTTTGCGCTGCCGCCGCCTTGCGGTGCGGCATGCGGCGCGCGGGGATATTGCGGCATGCGGCGGTACGTTGTCTTCGCGGGGCCGCGGCGTACGGGATGTACGGACGTTACCGGAAATACTTGTCGGCAAAGTCCATGAACCGCTCCCAGTCGTAGAGCACTATGTCGTGGCCGCCTTCGCGCAGGTGGTAGGCCACATCCCCTCCGGTATAGGGGGTGTTCACGGCGGGGAGTTCATCCTCCTGCCACGTGAGGGGCTGCAGCCCGTAGAGGGCGTACACCTCGCCGCAGAGCTGTGCCGCGCGCATCTCGTTGCGGGGGTCGGCCCAGTCGTCACGGCTCGCGCTGGCAACGTAGAGCGGGCGCGGCGCCGCGAGCGCCAGCAGCATGTGCTGGTCGAAGGGCATCTGCTCCTCGCGGCCATTGTAGCGCTTGTAGTTGTCGGTGAACCAATAGGGGAACGAAGTGTTGATCTTCTCTACGGTCTCGCCCTGCTTGCCGCGAGCGAGGGCCGCGCCCGTCGAGCCCGAGTCGTTCGAAACGGCCACGGCGATGCGGGGGTCCGTCGCGGCGGCCCAGAGCGACGTCTTGCCCAGACGTGAGTGGCCTATGACCATGATGCGGCGCGTGTCGATTTCGGGCATCGTCTCCAGACAGTCTATGGCGCGGCTTATGCCCCACGCCCATGCCCCCACGGCCTTCATGCGCACGGAGTCGGGTATCGCGCTGCCGGCATAGAGCATGGGCAGCACGCTCTCGCCGTAGCCGTCGCTGCGGTCGGGGAAGAAGTCGTCGGCCAGCGGAACGACCCGGCGTATCTCTTCGAGCTCCTCCGGTTTGACCGGCGTTCCGGCGAGGCCGTAGAGGAGAAAGCGGTCGGTGCGCAGATAGAGTTCGTATTTCCCCGGCAGCAGCGGGGGGAAACGGAAGGAACCGTCCGCCTTGACCGAACCGGGACAGACCACGTTGCGTTCCACGTCGAGCAATGTCGCCGCCTGCAGTTTCCCGTAGCCGGAGAGTTTCCCGGTGACCGGTTTCGCCGGAACCTTCTCCGCCTTCGGAAAGCGGATGGTGACCGGGTAGACCTTCTCCTCGAGCGTTTCGCCGACCTTGCCCTTGATCTGTCGAGTGAGGAAGATTTTCCCGCTCCCGTCTTCACCGCGCAGCCGGAAAACGCGGCATGATGCAGCAGGCAGAAACGCACTCCGTGCCTCTTTGCATACGCCCTCCCGAAGGCTCTCGCCTTTCTTTTTGCGGCCCTGCGCGCCCCATGCTCCCCAAGCTCCGCACGAGGATGCCTGGCACGTTATCCTCATGTTCCGCCTATTGCGTCGCGTTTGCCCGATATCCGACGGAAACGGATAAACGCGACGCCGCAGGAAACAGGTCTCCGGCGCTCTTATTTTCCGCTTTTCACAAACTCAGAAAATCTTCTCAGCGCGTTGACGACGGCCCCGTGGGATTTCCTTCCCGTCTCCTGCATGATGCCGCCCTCATCATAGCCGATATAACCGGGCGGGGC
>CASFQF010000144.1 GCA_949296635.1 uncultured Alistipes sp.
CGGCGTCGATCACCACCTTGTTGGTTATCACTATATCGGCATCGGCGCAACGCCCCACAACCTCTTCTGGGGCCGTGACCTCATAGCCCGTATATTCACCGAACCGTCCGACGGCAGCCATGCTGCGGCCGCACACCGAATATTCATCCAGAAAGACAATTTTCATGGTATTTTCGATTTCCGTTTTTACAATATTAAACCGCCCGTCCGACCGCTAAAACTCCCCGATAAGGCCGCGTACCACAACCGACGCGCACCCTATGCCGAACGTGGCGGGAATGTAGGATATGGTCCCCATGTTCGACTTCTTGTTCTGCTCCTCGCACAGCACCACGGCTCCCTCACGCACCGGCTCCGGCGAAAAGACGGCCGTAAAGCCCGACCGGATGCCCGCCTTGTGCAGGCGCTTGCGCAGCATGTGCGCCAGCGGGCAGTGGTGCGTGGCCGAGATGTCGGCGATCTCCATCCGCGCGGGGTCGGTCTTGGCGCCCGCGCCCATCGAACTGACGAGCGGGATGCTGCGCTCCATCGCGCCGATTATCAACGCCAGCTTCGGGGAGAGGGTGTCGATGGCGTCAACCACATAGTCGAAGCGGTCGGAGTCGAGCAGTGTATAGGTCTCCTCGTCTTTGATGAAACGCGCCACCGTACGCAGGTCGATGTCGGGGTTTATGTCGCGCAGGCGCTCGGCCATGACCTCCGTCTTATGGCGTCCTACGGTCGAGTGCAGCGCTATGAGCTGGCGGTTGATGTTCGTCTCCGAAACAACGTCGGCATCGGCCACGGTCATGTGCCCCACACCGGCACGGGCGATCATCTCGGCGGCATAGGCCCCCACGCCGCCCAAACCGACAACAAGCACGCGCGCACGGCTCAACCTCTCGAGCTTCTCCGCCCCGAGCAGCAACTCCGTACGCTCCAGCCACTTTTTCTTATTTGTCTCCATCTTTTCCGAATATATCGTAATAGTTCTGCGCCAAGCGCTCCTTCAACGCCTCCATACCAATGCCGCACACGTCGCATATCATGGCATAGACCTCCGCAATATCGGCCCCCGTGTCGTCGGTCTCGGCAAAGATACGGTCGGCAGGACACATGCGCAACGTCTCCAGCGTCCGCGGCGAGCGCCGCGCCGACGGGCCGAACGAGAGGCAATACCCGCGCTGCAGGGCCCGCGCCGCCTGCTGCGGCGAACCGATGAACCCGTGGAATATGACGGCACACAGGCTGTACTGGCCCAATATCGCCATCACCGGCTCGAAGGCCCGCACGCAATGCAGCACCACGGGCAGCGCCAGCCTCTCCGCCGCCGCCAGATGCAGGCGGAACAGACGCTCCTGCGCCGCACGGTCTACACCGCACGCATAGTCGAGCCCCGTTTCGCCCACGGCCTGCGCTCCGGCAAACATGGGATCCCCAACCACTTGAACCCAATCACACTCGCCGGCCCGCCACGGGTGCACGCCCCGCGCATGCAGTTCGATACAGCGGCCCGAAAAACGGTGGGTATGTATGTCGACGAAAGGTGTAATCATTATGCAAATTTATGGAAAAATAATAAAAATCGCTTGCAGAAGAAAATATTACGGGGATTCTTACGGAAACTGCAAAAAAAATCGTACCTTCGTGCGCGTTTTAAGGGGGTTGCGCCCGAAAATTCCGTTGCAATAAATTTATTATTACATAAATACAAGCAAAAACCATTCATTTAATTACAGATCTATGTCGAAAATCATTAAACTACGGAAAGGTCTCGACATCAATCTTCAGGGCAAGGCGTCGGAGTCGTTGGCGGAAGTGCCGATGGCCAAGCAGTATGCCGTCTCGCCTCTGGATTTTGAGGGGTTGACACCCAAGCTGTTGGTGAAGGTAGGCGACAAGGTGAAGGCCGGTACGCCGTTGTTCTTCGACAAGAAGGACAGCCGTGTGCTGTTCACGTCGCCCGTGAGCGGCACGGTCGCAGCTGTCAACCGCGGCGAGAAACGCAGGATTCTCAACGTGGTGGTCGACACCGACACCAAACAGGAGTACGAGGAGTTCCCTGTCGTCGATTTGCGTAAGGCCGACCGCACCGAGGTTGTGGAGGTGCTTCTCAAGTCGGGCCTGTGGGCCATGATCCAGCAGCGTCCCTACGGTATCGTCGCCAACCCCGACGACAAACCGAAGGCCGTCTTCGTCTCGGCGTTCGATTCGGCGCCGCTGGCTCCCGACATGAACTTCGCCCTTCGCGGCGAGAAGACCGCACTGCACAAGGGCTTCGACGTCTTGGCAAAACTCACCGACGGCAAGGTCCACCTCTCGATAAAGGCCGGCGCCGAGGGTGAGATGAATACCTTCTCGGGCGTCGAACTGCACTCATTCGCAGGCAAGCACCCCGCAGGCAATGTGGGTATCCAGATCCACCACATCGACCCCATCGCCAAGGGCGACATCGTATGGACGGTCAGCATCCAGCATGTGGCCGCCATCGGACGCCTCTTCACGACGGGCAAGGTCGACCTGCACAAGGTCATCGCACTGACGGGCAGCGAGGTCGTAAAACCGCAGTATTACCGTATCATAAGCGGAGCACCCGTGTCATCCGTCACCGAAGGCAATATCAAACCCCAAGCCGACGGCGGCAGCGTCCGCATCATCTCGGGCAACGTACTTACGGGCAAGAAGGTCGCAGCCGACGGCTTCGACACCTTCTTCGCCAACCAGATAACCGTAATCCCCGAAGGCGACAAATACGAGCTGCTGGGCTGGGCCGCACCCCGTTTCAGCAAGTTCTCGGTGTCGCGCTCGTACTTCTCATGGATCTGCCCCAAGAAGGAGTACCGCCTCGATACCAATCTCAACGGCGGCGAGCGCCCGTTCGTGGTGACGGGTCTGTTCGAGCAGTACCTTCCTATGGATATTTATCCGATGTACCTGTTCAAGGCCATCATGGCCGGCGACATCGACAAGATGGAGAACCTCGGCATCTACGAAATCATCGAGGAGGATGTCGCCCTGTGCGAATTCGTCGATCCCTCGAAGACCGAGATTCAGCAGCTGGTACGCGACGGTATTAACTTAATGATTAAGGAGTGTTAGCTATGGGTCTGAGAAAAATAGTAGACAATCTGAAGCCGACCTTTTCCGAAGGCGGCAAGCTGAGCTTTCTGGGCTCGACGTTCGAAGCCTTCGAAACGTTCCTTTTCGTGCCCAACACCACCACACAGAAAGGCGCCCATATCCGCGACTGCAACGATATGAAGCGTACGATGATCGTGGTTGTTGCGGCCCTCATCCCCGCATTCCTCTTCGGATGCTACAACACCGGCGCGCTGGTGGGCCTCGGCGGTTTCACCGCCTTCCTCTACGGTCTGGTGCGCATCCTGCCCATGCTCTGCGTATCGTACATCGTAGGTCTGGCCATCGAGTTCGCATACGCGCAGATGCGCCACGAGGAGGTCAACGAGGGTTACCTCGTTACAGGTCTCCTCATCCCGATGATCATGCCCGTCAGCACACCGCTGTGGATGGTGGCTCTCGGCGTGGCATTCTCGGTGGTATTCGTCAAGGAGGTATTCGGCGGTACGGGCATGAACATCTTCAACCCCGCGCTCACGGCCCGCGCCTTCGTATTCTTCGCCTTCACGCCGCAGATGTCCGGTGAAGAGGTGTGGTATTCGAAGTGGACCATGATGGGCGCACAGGTAGACGGCGTCTCGGGTGCGACGGCTCTCGAGCAGCTTGCCACCAAGGGCGACATGCAGTGGAGCGCGCTGGACGCATTCCTCGGATTCATTCCGGGGTCGTTCGGCGAGACCTCGACACTCTGCATACTCATCGGCGCGGCCATCCTGCTCTTCACGGGCGTGGCATCATGGCGTACGATGCTGAGCGTATTCGTGGGCGGACTGGCCATGGGGTACCTGTTCCAAGCCCTCGGCGTTACGGAGTATCCCGCATATTACCACCTGCTGGTCGGCGGGTTCGCGTTCGGTGCCGTATTCATGGCCACCGACCCCGTAACCTCGGCACAGACTGAAACGGGCAAATACATCGTGGGCTTCATGACGGGAGCGCTGGCCGTGATGACGCGCGTCATCAACCCCGCATACCCCGAAGGCATGATGCTCGCAATACTCTTCATGAATGCCCTCGCCCCCACGATCGACTACTTCGTGGTGGAGGCCAACATCAGAAGACGCAAGAATCGTATCAAGACTGTAAAATAAGACGGGAATATGGCAAAGAAAAAATTTATATGCAATGTGTGCGGATACGTTCATGAAGGCGATGCCGCACCCGAGAAATGTCCCGTTTGCGGTGTTCCGGCATCGGAGTTCACCGAGCAGAAGCCCAAGGGACTCTTCAGCGATGTCAACAGCAACGCCTACATAATTCTCTACTCGGTAGTGATGGTGGTGATCGTTGCCGCACTTCTGGCCGTAGCATCGTTCTCGCTTCAGGATCGCCAGAACGCCAATATCCTTAACGAGAAGCAGCAGCAGATTGTAAAGGCTTTGGGCGAAGACCCCCTTACGGCGAAATACAACGACGTAATCGCCGAGGCACAGATCCTCGACGCCGACGGCAACCCCGTAGCAGGCAAGAGCGAAGCCGATGTCTTCGCCGCACTGCAGGACATGAGATCGACGCTGGCCGCAGGCCAATACCCCATATTCAAGGCCAAGAACGGCTGCGTGGTAATTCCGGTCTACGGTGCCGGACTGTGGGACGCAATCTGGGGCTATGTAGCTCTGGAGCCCGACCTCGATACGATAAAAGGTATCGTCATGGACCATAAGGGCGAGACCCCGGGTCTGGGTGCCGAAATATCTACGGCAGCGCATCAGGCCCACTACGTCGGTAAAAAGATATTCGACGACAACGGCAAATTCGTATCCATCACCCTCAAGAAGGGCGGAGCGAAAGCCAACGATCCCAACTACGCACACGAGGTCGACGCCATCACCGGCGGCACGAAGACTTCGGACGGCGTCACGGCCATGCTGCACGACTGTCTGGTGAACTACCTCCCATACATCGAGGCCAACAAGGCGGCCAATTCAAACATGTCAAACAATTAAAGTAGCGGAATATGAACATTAAAAATCTAACCAACCCGCTGAGCCTTAACAACCCCGTCATCGTCCAGATTCTGGGTATCTGCTCGTCGCTGGCCGTGACGGTCAAGATGAAGCCCGCGCTGGTAATGGGATTGTCGGTGATGGTCGTCACGGCCTTCTCGAACCTCGTAATGTCG
>CASFQF010000145.1 GCA_949296635.1 uncultured Alistipes sp.
CTGCAACCCAACGACCGCATCGTGGAGGTCGGCGGCCGCAGCGTCGTGGGGATAAAGCGCAGCGAGGTGCCGCCATTGCTGCGCGGCCCGCGCGGCAGCGTCGTAAGCATCGGCGTAGCGCGCCGCGGCATGCCCGGCATCCTGCATTTCGACATCACGCGCGACAACATCCCCCTAACTACGGTCGATGCGGCATACAGGGTCGACGACCGGACGGGATATATCAAGGTCAACCGCTTCGGGCGCACCACCATGCGCGAGTTCCGCGAGGCGTACGAGCGCCTGCGCGGCGTGAAGTCGCTGATACTCGATCTGAGCGGCAACGGCGGCGGCATGCTCGACCCCGCCATCGAGATGGCGGGATTCTTCCTGCCCGAAGGCGCCGTGGTCGTCTCGACCGAAGGGCGGACGATACCGCCGCAACGATATATGGCCAACGAAGGCGGCGTGTTCGACGGCAACGTCGTCGTACTGATAAACGAGAACTCCGCGTCGGCCAGCGAGATCGTGGCCGGAGCCCTGCAGGATTGGGACCGCGCCGTCGTCGTGGGGCGCAGCAGTTTCGGCAAGGGGCTCGTACAACGCCAGATACCGCTGGGTGACGGTTCGGCCGTAAGGATCACCGTGGCACGCTATCATACGCCGTCTGGCCGCGTCATACAACGGCCCTATGAAAAAGGCCACAAACAGGAGTATTACGACGCCCATATCGGGCGGCTTACAGGCGCTGACACCATAGCGGCGGATACGGCATCAAGCCCTGTATACGAAACCCTGCTCTCGCGCCGCAAGGTCCTCGGTGGCGGCGGCATAGCACCCGATATCGTCATCGCGCCCGACACCTCGCAAATAACCCCCTACATGATCGACGTGGCGGCGAAAGGCGTCTACGGCGACTTCATAATGTCGTACATGGACGACAACCGCGCGCGTCTCGAGGAGTCGTATCCCGATTTCGAGTCGTTCGAAAGGGGCTTCGCATTCACGGACGAGGACATGCGGCAATTGGTACGTATGGCCGGAGAAAAGGGTGTCGCCCCCGACGAAGAAGCATTCGCCCGCTCTCGCAAACTGATGACGGCACAACTCACGGCGCTCGTCGCGCAACGGCTTTTCACCGCATCGGAATTCTACAGATACATCAACCCGCGTGAGAATGAATACTTTAAGCGGGCTGTGGAAATATTGGACAATTGGGAAACGGAGGGCGCGCCGCTGCTGGCGCCACAATAATCTGGTTATTATTTGACAATAGGAAAAAATTTATATAATTTTGACTCTCGGAATAACCTATAATTCATCATGGTTACAGAATCTGCATCCTGCCCGCAACACACGTCCGACGGCTTCGGAGAATCCATTTTCTCGAAGATGATAAAAGCCGGCCACAGAACCTATTTCCTCGATGTGAAAGCCACCCGCAACAGGGACTATTTCATGACGATAACCGAATTGCGCAAAAAAATAACCGACAACGGCACCGAGAACGAACGCAACAAGGTTTTCCTGTACCAAGAGGATTTCGAAAAATTCGCCCAAGGGTTCAGCGACGCCATGGAGTTCGTCAAGCACAGCATGGCGCAGGAGTCCAAAAAGCGTTAACCCTCCCCCGCGACAATAACCGACAAACACCCCTCACCCATCGAGCACAGCCGCCCCAGCAAGCCATCACACGGCCCCGACACCGCAGATACCGGAAACGACGCCCGTTACGCCGCAAAACGCAACGGCAAGGATGTCATTCTCGGTTTCAGCGGCGGCATCGACAGTTGTGCGGCCGCCGCACGCCTTATGGCGGAGGGCTGGGCTGTTACGGCACTCACGCTCGACATGACGGGTAACAGCCGCCTCGTCGCGCAGGCGCGCGAACGCGCCTCCGAGATAGGCATACCTCTCGTCATAAAGGATGTACGCGCCGCGTTCTCGTCAATAACGGACTACTTTGTCGAGAGTTACGGCGCAGGCCGTACGCCTGCGCCGTGTACGTTGTGCAATACGGCGATAAAATGGCCGTCGCTCGTTGCCGAGGCCGACCGCCTCGGGATACGGGCAATAGCCACGGGGCACTATTTCAATACCGTACGCCGCAACGGGCGCATATATGTCAGCCGTGCCGACGACCGCACCAAAGATCAATCCTATTACCTATGGGGGTTGCCGCAATCAACCCTCGAACGTATAATCACCCCGATGGCGCATACCTACAAGTCGGATCTGACGCACGGGACGCCCTCGCGCCGCGAAAGCATGGGGGTATGTTTTCTCGGCGGCATGCCATATGCACGGTATATTGCGGACAAATGCCCCGCAACCGCGCAGCCGGGAGACGTCGTCGACGCCGGAGGCCGTATCGTAGGACGCCATGACGGCACGGCATTCTATACCATAGGCCAGAAACGCGGCCTCGACATATCCGGAACGGGCATGTGTATCGTAGACATCGACGCCGCAAATAACCGCATCGTCGTAGGCAAGGAGTCGCAACTGTATTACACGACGCTTGAGATAGAATCGTACAACATAGTGGATATGGACGAATTCCTATCCGCAAATGACATCGAAGTCGTGATCCGCGGCATCGGCCGCAACCCTCAGGGGTACATGCTCCGCGCCGTGCCCGTAATGGAGCGGATACGTATTGTGCTCGGTTCGCCGGCATGGGCCCCCGCAGTCGGGCAGCCTGCGGTATTTTACCGTGACGGCAGGGTAATAGGCGGCGGCATAGTTGGAAAATATTATTAATTTAAATATATTTGCCGCATTAAAAACAAACAGGGATATTCCGATAGCAAGATGAATATAGTAAAACGCCTCTACGACTGGATGCTCTCATGGGGTGATACCCGCTGGGGAGCTTTGGCCCTCTTCTGTTTCGCGTTAGCCGAGTCGAGTTTCTTCCCCATCCCGCCCGACGTATTGCTCATAGCCCTCTGCCTCGGCATTCCGGCACGGTCGATGCGTTATGCGGCCATATGCCTTACGGGCTCGATTCTCGGTGCCATTGTCGGATATGGAATAGGTTTCTTCCTGTGGCAGAACAGCGCAGGAGAGTACACCTCCATCGCCAACTTCTTCTTCAACCACGTCTTCTCGATGGAGAGTTTCCTCGAGGTGGGCGCCCTGTACGACAAATACAATTTCTGGATAGTCTTCACCGCAGGATTCACCCCCCTGCCCTACAAACTGTTCACCATAAGCGGCGGCCTGTTCCATATCAACTTCTCGATGTTCCTGATCGCCTCGATCGTATCGCGCGGCATGCGATTCTTCCTCATAGCATGGCTTATATGGAGATTCGGCGCTCCGATCAAGGGCTTCATCGAAAAGTATTTCAACCTGCTGGCCATCGCTTTCACGGTGCTGCTCGTCGGATCGTTCTTCCTTGTGGCAAAAGTCCTGTGACGCAATGAAACGCTACGGACTCATAGGGCGGACGCTCGCCCACTCCTTCTCGGCCAAATATTTCGCCGAGAAGTTCCGCCGCGAAGGGCTCGAGAACGAATGCACGTATGACCTGTTAGAACTGCCGGAAATATCATGCCTCGGGAAATTACTCGAAGAGATCCCGACACTCGCAGGGTTCAACGTAACGATACCGTACAAACAGCAGGTAATACCCTGCCTCGACGCTTTGGATGACGAAGCGCGCGCCATCGGCGCCGTCAACTGCGTCAGGGTTGCAGACGGTCGCCTCACGGGATACAACACCGACATCGCGGGCATAAGGGTATCACTGGACGAGCTGCTCGGAACGACGCAGGCCGACGCGGCCCTTGTGCTGGGCACGGGCGGGGCATCGCAGGCCGTACAGTACGTGCTGGCGCAGCGAGACATACCCTTTTCTATCGTATCACGCGACCCGGCCAAGGGCAATTTCACATATGACGATCTGGATTCGGCGGTGACGGAATCGCACCACCTCATAATAAACACCTCGCCCGTGGGTATGTATCCGCATGCGGACGAGGCCCCGCAGATACCATACGCGCTGCTGACGCCGGATCACTACCTCTTCGATCTGGTATACAACCCGCAACAGACGCTGTTCGCACGTCTTGGGGCCGAGCGCGGTGCGCATACCCTAACCGGTCTGCGCATGCTGTATGCTCAGGCCGAAGCCGCATGGGAGATCTGGAACGGGTGAATCAGCCCTCGGTATAGGCTTCGAGAACCTCCATCGCACGTTTCCTGTCCTCGGAACGCACCACCAGCTGTGCCGGCATCACCCCTATTGGATACATTGCCGACATGATCTCGTTGCGTATCATCGCATAGATACCCGCGCCGTCGAGCAGCGACTTGTCCCACTCCGCCTCGTTGATCGAATCGTACTCCTTGATTACGATCAGATTGCTCTCATCCATAACCCCTGTTTTTAAGGTTCATAACAAAGTTAACCATTTTGTTAAAAACTAGCAATGAGCAAACCAAAATAATATCTATTTTATCCGTATATTTGCAATGGAGGCTGCGGCCCGACGCCGCAGGAGAATAACTTTCTGATTGTAAGAATGAAACGAGCTGCGATTATCATATCGGCGATCATCGTCGCGGCTGCCGCCGCATGGGCCGTGCGGCAGGCTGCCGCAGGCCGCCGCCCCGTGTTCGACACCGCCCGCATGGAGAAGGCCGACAAGGCCGCCATGCGTGCAATCGAAAACGGCGAGACCCCCGGGGCCGTGCTGTGCGTCGTAAAGCGCGCCGACGACGGAGAATCGATTGGCGACATCCTCTACCTGAAGGCTTACGGCAACATGCAGGTATGCTCGGGGCGCGACACCGTAAGCGGAGAATTGAGAGCCGACACCGTCGCCATGCCCGTCGATGCAGTGTTCGACCTTGCGTCGGTAAGCAAGTGCCTCGGCACGACGCTCGCCTTCATGCGGCTTGTGGAGGAGGGGCTCGTAAGGCTCGACGACAATGTCTCGCGCTACATCCCGGGGTTCGAACCGTGGGAGGAGGAACTCTCGCCGAAAGAGCAACGCAGGCAAAAACGCAAGCCCGAACGCATCCCCATCACCGTAAAACAGCTGCTCACCCACACCTCGGGCCTGCCCGCAGCGATTCACGTGCCGTCGTTCCTCGCCCGTTACGAACAATACGGCGATGCGGCCGAGATCAACTACCGCGACTCGCTTGTAACATACCTTGCACACGATGCGGCACGGCTGTCGCGCCCGGGTGAGGTGTTCCGATACAGCTGCCTGAACTTCATCACCCTGCAGG
>CASFQF010000146.1 GCA_949296635.1 uncultured Alistipes sp.
CATGGATAACGCGCGCCGGAATTTTTTCGCCGCTACTCTGCCTATACATCTGAAAACAATAAGAGCAGGATCGAAACGGTCCTGCTCTTATTCGTAGGAGTTCTGCCCTACTTGGCCTCGTTGAGTCGGCTCAAATCGCCGAACAGGCTCTCGAACGACGACACCATATCGCGGCGGAATGCAGCGTAATACTTGCGCACGAGCGAGGCGTTATGCGGTTCGGTCGGGTTGTTGGCCTTGACATAGAGGGCATTGCGCAACTCAACGGCCTTCTCCATCAACTCCACCACAGCATCCTCCTTCGAGGGCTGGAAATATATCGCCATCTCGCAATCGAAGACGAACTCCTCCAAACGATAGTCGATCTCTTTCTTAAGATCTCTCAAATTTGCCATATCTATTCTGTTTTTACCTTATTGTTAAGATATTGTTTCCGGCAAAAGTAGTAAAACGATTCCACTTTTGCAAATCCGCAGACACGGCCGCACGCTTGCACCGAACTCCCGTGACAACCAGAGGCACAGCATAACCGCAGCCGGCCGCACCGCACAACGGTGAGCAGCCTACTCCACGCTCGTAAGATATATGTTGCGGAACTCTATCGGGCCACCTTCGCTCTGCAGGGCAATGTAGCCATTCTTGTACTCCGAGGTGCCCTCGTTCTGCAATTCGCCGTTTATATAGACGGTGATCTTGCCGCCCTGACATATAATATCGGCCTCGTTCCACTCGCCCACAGCCTTCTCGCACTCGCCGCCGACACGGTCCTTGACGGGGAACTCGCCCACGCACTCCACCTCGGCGATCTTGGCTCCGCCGAGCATCACGAAATCACCGGCACGGCCAGCCTTGAGCTGGCACTCCACAGCCGCAGGCCACACCTTGTCGCCGCTCTGCACGCGCTGGAAGATACCGCTGTTGGTACCCTCGCCTATCCACCGCCACTCGACATGGAGCTGGTAGTCGCCGTACTTCTTATACGTACGCATGTACCCGAAGGGATTTCCCTCGATACGGATATTCCCATCCTCGACACTGAACACATCGCTTGCCGGGACGTCGCTCGCGCTGTCCACAACGCACACCCAGCCGTTGAGGTCCTTACCGTTGAACAACGAGGTCTTGTTGCAGTCGGCACATGAAGAAACCATGGCTGCCAAAGCCACCGCCGCAAAAACAAATTTCAGTTTCATGATCTAAAAATACACTTTTTTCCGTTAAACCTTGAATTGCAAAAATAACTATTAATCCACTATCGGGAAAATTTTTCGAACTTTTTTAGCATATCATGGCGATACGCATGCATCTCGACCGAGATCGATTCGAAAACACGGTTTTCATTTGGCTCTGCGCACGACTTTTAGTATCTTTGTCCGTAAAGAAGCCTTGCCGCGCACGGCATAACGCCGGCGGGCCTTATTCGTACGGCAGTGAGCCGTATCCAAGAACCCTATAACATTAATCCGATGAAGCGCTATTTGCTGACAACCCTTATTATGCTCGGCATGGCCACTGCGGCCGCTGCTGCAACACCCGAAACCGACCCCGTAACCGAAAAAGACTATGCAGGCTACCTGTTCGCCTATTTTACGGGCAACCACATCTCGCAGGAGGCAATATGCTTCGCCGTGAGTTACGACGGCTTCAACTACCGCGCACTGAACAACAACCGGCCCGTCCTCGACTCGAAACAGATCAGCTCCACGGGCGGCATGCGCGACCCGCATATCCTGCGCGGCGAGGACGGCCGCACGTTCTATATGGTGGCTACCGACATGGTCTCCGGCAACGGCTGGGACTCGAACCGCGCCATGGTGCTGATGCGTTCGACCGATCTGGTCAATTGGACACACTCGGTGGTCAACATGCAGAAACGCTACGAAGGGCAGGAGAACCTCAAGCGCGTATGGGCCCCGCAGACCATATATGATCCCGAAGCGGGCAAATACATGATATATTGGTCGATGAAATACGGCGACGGCCCCGACGTGATATACTACGCCTATGCCAACGACTCGTTCACAGACCTTGAGGGCGAGCCGCGCCCGCTTTTCATCCCCGAGAACCGTCTTTCGTGCATCGACGGCGACATTGTGCTGCGCGACGGCATATACCACCTCTTCTACAAGACCGAAGGGTACGGCAACGGCATAAAATCGGCAACGACGCACTCGCTGACGTCGGGCAAATGGGAGGAACAGCCCGACTACAAGCAGCAGACGACCGATGCCGTCGAAGGCGCCGGAACATTCAAACTCATAGGCGAAGACCGCTACATACTCATGTACGACGTCTACATGCGCGGCCGATACCAATTCACCGAGAGCGAGGACCTGCGATCGTTCCGCGCCATCGACCACGAGGTGAGCATGGATTTCCATCCGCGGCATGGTACGGTGATCCCCGTCACGGCCGCAGAGCTGCGGCAGCTGTTCGCCCGCTGGGGCCGCCCCGAAGGCATGCCCGAACCGCCGAAAAATCCCATATTGACAGGGTTCCACGCCGACCCCGAGATCCTCTACTCGAACAAGACGGGCAAATACTACATCTATTCCACCACAGACGGCTATGACGGCTGGGGCGGCTGGTATTACACCGTCTTCTCATCGGACGACCTGCAACAGTGGCACTACGAAGGCGTCGCCCTCGACCTCAAGGAGCAGTCGCCGTGGGCCGACGGCAACGCATGGGCCCCCGCAATCGAGGAGAAACTCATCGACGGCGAATACAGATACTTCCTCTACTTCAGCGGCAACCCGAAGGCCGGCGGCGGCAAGCAGATAGGCGTGTCCGTATCCGACTCGCCCACGGGGCCATTCACCGACATCGGCCACCCTATCGTCACCGATTCGCCCGTAGGGCATGGGCAGCAGATCGACGTCGACGTCTTCACCGACCCCGTATCGGGCAAGACATACCTCTATTGGGGCAACGGCTATATGGCAGGGGCCGAGCTCAACAAGGACATGCTCTCGATAAAGCCGCGCACGCTCAAGGTGATGACGCCCGAGGGCGGCACGCTTCAGGACTATGCCTACCGCGAGGCCCCGTACGTATTCTACCGCAACGGGCTCTATTATTTCATGTGGTCGGTAGACGATACCGGTGCCGCCAACTACCACGTCGCATACGGCACGTCGCACTCACCCCTCGGCCCAATCGAGGTGGCGGTCGACCCCATCGTACTCATACAGGACCCAGGACAGCAGATATACGGCACGGCGCACAACTCGGTATTGCAGGTACCCGGCACCGACAAGTGGTATATCGTCTACCACCGCATAAACCGCAACCATATATCCGACGGCCCGGGCACCCACCGCGAGGTGTGCATCGACCCGCTGGAGTTCAACGCCGACGGCACCGTAAAACGTGTCGTACCGTCGCGATAAACATCTGATGTATAATACATAACAACACCCAAATATATGAAACGCACGATCATAACATTTGCGGCGCTGCTGTTTACTTTTGCGGCGTCGGCATTCACTCGTCAGGAGATAAAGGTACACAGCGAGGCCATGAATAAGGATATACCGGTCATCGTAATTCTTCCCGACGGTTACGAGGCGATGAACGCCCTGCGTACGGTATACCTGCTGCACGGCTACGGCGGCAACTTCAAAGACTGGAGCACTATAAAGAAAGACCTGCAGGAGCGCGCAAGCCAGGCCAACGTGATCATCGTCTGCCCCGACGGCCAGAACAGCTGGTATTGGGACAGCCCAATAGACCCCTCTTTCAAATTCGAGACCTACGTTTCCAAGGAACTGGTGGAGCACATAGACGAGAATTTCAGGACGGTGAAGGACAAAAAGGGCCGCGCCATCACGGGGCTTAGCATGGGCGGCCACGGCGCGATGTGGCTTGCCATACGCCACAACGACGTATTCGGCGCCGGCGGCTCGATGAGCGGCGGCCTCGACATACGCCCCTTCCCCAACGAATGGAACATGAAAGACAGGCTGGGCGAATACGAAAAAAACAAGGAACTGTGGGATAAGCACACCGTCATAAACGAGATTGAAAAGCTGCACCCCGAAGACCTCGCGATAATAATAGACTGCGGCTACGACGATTTTTTCTACAAGGTCAACCTAGACACCCATGCGAAACTGCTTGAGATGAAGATTCCGCACGACTTCATAATACGCCCCGGCGGCCACGACTGGAACTACTGGAACAATGCGGTGGACTTCCAGCTGCTCTTCTTCAAAAAATTCTTTGACAGAAACTAATTGATAAAAAGACGCCGCACAGCCGCGGCGTCTTTCCGTTTGCCATACGACCTCATGAAAAATCCTTTCTCAAAAATATCCTTTGGTTTTCTCGCCGCGGTTTCCGCTTGCGCCTCTTTCGCCCAGACGCCCGATGACTGGCAGAACGAAAAAGTGTTCCGCATAAACAAGGAGCCCGCCGCAGCGACAATGCGCCTGTACCCTTCGCAGGCCGCAGCACTTAAGGGCGGCAAATCTCCCCTGGTGGAAAGCCTGAACGGCGAATGGAAATTCCGCTACGTCGGCAACCCCGAACTGCGCGAAAGGAAGTTTTTCTCAGACAATTTCAACGTCTCGCGTTGGAAGGAAATAGAGGTGCCCTCCAACTGGGAAATGCACGGCTACGGCTCGCCCATTTACACGAACATAACCTACCCGTTCGCGGTCAACCCGCCACGCGTCATGGACGAGCCGCCCGCCGACTTCACAAACCGCGACGAGGCCGACCGAAACCCCGTCGGCCAGTACAGGCGCGACTTTGAAATCCCCTCCGACTGGGACGGCGGAAGAGTCTTTGTGCGTTTCGACGGCGTGATAAGCGCGTTTTACGTGTGGATAAACGGGAAGAAAGTCGGATACTCGCAGGACAGCCGCACCCCGGCGATGTTCGACATAACGAAATACCTTCGCAAGGGAACCAACAGCATTTCCGTCGAAGTCTACACATACTCCGACGGCTCGTATTTCGAAGACCAGGACTTCTGGCGGCTTTCGGGCATTTACAGGGACGTCAGCCTCATATGGCAGCCGGAAGTCATCCTGCGCGACATATTCATAAAACCGGGGCTCGCGAACGACTACAGGGACGGTACGCTCGCCGCCGAAATCACGCTCGCCAACCGCTCGGACGTTCTGCGCGACGTCAAACTGAGCGGCCGCCTCTACGACGCTGAAGGCGCGCTGGTAAGCGACGCCGCGTTCGAAACGCCCATCT
>CASFQF010000147.1 GCA_949296635.1 uncultured Alistipes sp.
CCGAATGCAGCGCGCTCAGACAGCGCAGCGCATCCTCCTCCCCGACGCCGAGCAGCCGCGCCGCGCCGTAGACGGCAAGCAGGTTGGCGGCGTTGAAACGGCCGATGAAGCCGACCCACACCTCGCGGCGGCCGATCGACAGCAGCATGCCGTCGAAATGCATCTCCAGCACCTTGCACCGGAAATCGGCCATCGCCCGCAGCGAGTAGGTGCTCACCGCGGCGCGCGTGTTCTGCACCATCACCGCGCCGTTGCGGTCGTCGGCGTTGACCAGCGCGAAGGCCCCCTTCGGCAGCGTGTCGAAGAGGCGCTTCTTCGCCTTCACGTACTCGGCGAAGGTCTTGTGGTAGTCGAGGTGGTCGTGCGTGAGGTTCGTGAATATGGCCCCCGCGAAGCGCAGACCCCGCACGCGCTCCTGCACGATCGAGTGCGACGACACCTCCATGAAACAATACTCGCAGCCGCCGTCGGCCATCTCGCGCAGCATGGCGTTCAGCCGCACGGCATCGGGCGTGGTATGTGTAGCCTCCACCTCGCGGCCGCCGACACGGTATACCACCGTCGATATGAGGCCGGCCTTGTGCCCCAGCATGCGGAACATGTCGCACAGCAGCGTGGCCACCGTAGTCTTGCCGTTGGTGCCCGTCACCCCGACGAGCCGCAGCTCGTGCGAGGGGTTGTCGTAGAAGGCCGCCGCCATGTCGGCCAGCGCCCCGTGGCTGTCATCCACCACGACGTAGCTCACGCCCTCGGCCGTCCGCTCGGGCAGGCGCTCGCACACCACGGCCGCGGCCCCCGCCTCCACGGCCGCCCCGATGAAGTCGTGGCCGTCGCTGCTCCCGCCGCGCACGGCGAAGAAGCAGTCGCCGCGCCCCACATGCCGCGAATCGTAGCACAGAGCCCCGATCTCGGGGTCGGCCGACGTCACGATAGTACGTACGGGCGTCGCCGCAAGACGTTCGCTCAAATGTTTCATATTCATGTCTCTTTTACATTGTCCCTGTTTTCGGCCGCACGCGGGCCGGCCACTGCATCCCTCTCCCGACCGCACCCCGTCCGCGGTCCTGTCTCTACCGCACCATTTTCCGGCAGCGATCCCGAGCGCACCCTGTCTGCGCCATGTCTTTACCTCCCCGTCTGCGGCCCGCACCCTATTTCAGGGTTATGGTCACCGTCTGTCCCGCGCGCACGGCCGTGCCGGCACGGATGCTCTGCGTACGCACGCGCCCCTTGCCCGAGCTGCGCACACGCAGGCCGCGGCTCTCGAGCAGGTAGATCGCATCCTTCAACCCCATACCCACCACGTCGGGCATGGTCGTGCGGTCGGCCTCGATGGTGCGTATGTCCACATTGCACAGCGAATCGACATGCGTGACGCCCCAGCCGTTGCGGTCGGTGAAGGATACGCGCGGCGAAAACTTGTCGGCCACGCGCCGCACCTCGGCGATGTTGCCGCCCTTAACCCGCGCCGGATAGTGCTCCTCGTCCGACGGCGTCACCGTCTGGTGCCACTCCTCGTCGCGGTAGAATATGTAGTTGACGATGTCGCGCTGCACCGGGCCCGCAAGCCCCGCGCCGTAGACCGTCGTGCCGCGGCCGCGCCGCGTGAACACCGCCGTCATGACCGTATATTTCGGGTCGTCGGCAGGGAAGTATGTCACCATCGAACCCAGATAGTAGCCGTCGGAGTACCTGATGCCGCTCTGTGCGAACTTCGCCGTACCCGTCTTTGCCGCCACGCGCAGCGACACCGTGTCGCGGAAGTAGGCCTTGGCCGTACCCGTACGGGCCGTCTCCTCGAGACACTCGCGCACGATGTCGAGCGACGAACCGCTGCATATCTTGTCGACAATCACCTGCGTGGGGAACTCCTCCACCACATGGTTGCCCCGCCGCACCTCGCGTATGATCCGCGGCGCCACCATGCAGCCGCCGTTGGCCACGGCATTGTAGAGCGTCAGCATATGTATCGGCGGCAGCTCGACGGCATAGCCGTAACCCATGTTGGGGAGCGTATGCCCCGACCACTGTTTCGTGCCGTATTCGGGGATCAGCGGCGCCGCCTCGCCCATCCCGTCGAGACCCACGGTGCGGTCCAGCCCCAAATGCTGCAGGAACTTCACATAACGCTCGGGGTCATCCTTGTAGTGGTCGTAGACCGCTTCGGCGAAATATACGTTCGACGACTGCGCCACAGCCTCCTTGAGGTCGATCTCGCCGCCTATGTCGTGCGAGTCCTGTATCAGCGGGCCGCGCTTGCCCCCCACGCGCACGGCACGGCCGTGGTGCGTGTCGTACTTCGTCTCCACGGGCATGTCGCAATCCTCCACCAGCGCCAGCAGCGCCGCCAGCTTGAAGGTCGAGCCGGGCTCCATGCGGCGGCTCAGCGCATAGTTCTCCTTCTCGACGTATACGCCGCTGCGCTCGGCCGTCTCCCCCAGATTGGCTATGGCGAGGATGTCGCCCGTGGCCACCTCCATCACCATCGACGTGCCCCAGATGGCCTTCTGCGCCGTAAGCTGCCGCCGCAGCGCCTGATCGGCGATATGCTGGATGTCGGCGTCGAGCGTGGTGACTATGTCCATGCCGTCCTCGGCGTCGATGTTCTCGCTGCTGTGCACCACGCTCGAGAAGCCCGGGGCGATGCGCTGGCGTATCATGCGGCCGTTGCGCCCTTCCAGCTGCTCGCGGTAGATAGCCTCGATGCCGTAGTTGCCCTTGTCGCCCACAAGCCCGAGCGTACGCCGCGCCAGCTCGCTGTAGGGATAGACCCGCTGGTCGAGCGTCACCAGATTGTATGTCATACCCATGTTCCAGTTCAGGATGGGGTACTTGCGCAGCGTCTGCCACTCGTTGTAGTCGACCGCGCGCGGCAGGATCGCCACGGGGCGGTGGTCGCGCAGCGTGTCGTACAGCTTCACCGTCTTGAACTCGTCACGGCGCAGCATGTCCCATATGCGGGCGAAGAAACCCTCCGAACGCAGCACCGTGGTATCCTTGCGGTAGACCACGCGGTAGTGCTTGTCGTGCTCCTCGATCATGCGGCGGCGGTACTCCGACGCCGGCCTGTCGCCGAAGAACTTCGACAGCAGCTTGGCCAGAGAGTCGGCCTGCTCGCGGAAGAGCGCCAGCGAATCGAAGCCGTCGCTGGCCATGTCGAAGTCGACGCGGTAACGCAGTATCGACGTGGCCAGAGGCTCGCCGTCACGCGCCAGAATAGACCCGCGGCGCGAATAGACCGAGTCGGCGATGAAGATGCGCCGCTCGAGGCGCCCGGCGTTGTATGCCGTCTCGGAACTCAGGGCCGAGACCCACACCAGACGCACCACCACGAGCAGCGCCACGAGGATGAAGACTCCGTAGACCTTCTTCACCCGCGTGTACATCTCGTCCTTGACATCGGTATCGCGTTTCAACTTTGCCATTTTCGGTAAATTGTCATTCTGCGGCCGCAGGCTCCTTTCCGCGCCGCCCGCGGCGCACACTACTCCTCGACCACGGCCTTCGGGCGCCGCGGGTCCTGCAGGTTGATGCCCCGCCGCTGCAGCTCCTCCGATATGGCGGCATGCGTGGTGCGGCGGTAGAGCTGCTCCTGAAGGCGTATCGACCGCTCGCGCAGAAGTTGCACCTCGCGCTCCATGCGCGAATACTTCATGTCGGCGGCCAGAGAGGCGAACATCACAACGATGCTCACGAAGCACATTCCGGCAATGGCGACGAAATAGCGGTAATTCTCCGCCACACTGCGGTTGACCAGAATGTTGCCCGAGAATATCTGCCAGAACAGCCGCGAACGCTTGCGCGCGGTGCGCTGCTCGCGCTCCTGCTCCTCGCGCTGCCGCGCCTCCTCCTCTTCGCGGTCGCGGGCTATCTCCTCGTCGGCCTCGCCGCTCTGCACGCGCAGGATCTCGCGCCGCACGCGGCGGCGGAACTCCTCCGCCTCCTCGCGCTCGCGTATCTCCTCCTCGCTCAGGGGGTTGAACTCATCCCCTTCGAACTGCGGATCTTCTCTCTCCTCTATATCCATACAGCCTCTGCCGATATGTTTTCTGCCATATTGTCCACCCCTGCCGTACGCCCCGACGGCGTACCGCCGCATGCCTCTCCGCCGCGCGCCAGTCCCGTCACCGCCTCCCCGCGGCGCAGCTCCCCCGTCAC
Organism: uncultured Alistipes sp.; assembly: GCA_949296635.1. Classification (GTDB taxonomy): domain Bacteria; phylum Bacteroidota; class Bacteroidia; order Bacteroidales; family Rikenellaceae; genus Alistipes. The sequence goes on from CASFQF010000147.1 coordinate 4,159, forward strand.
CGTTTCTCCGCGGCGCGCATCTTCGCCGACCGCGAACGGGGGTTGGCCTCGACCTCTTGCGGCGGCGGCAGCACCGCCTTGCGCGTCACCACCTCGAAAGGTGTGAGCTGACGGCCGTAGAAGTCGCTCTCGACGCGCCCCTCGAAGTTGCCGCTGCGCATGAAGTTCTTGACCAGACGGTCCTCGAGCGAGTGGTACGATATGACCACCAGCCGCCCGCCCGGGCGCAGCACCCGCAGCGACTGCTCGAGCGCCATCTTCAGCGCCTCCATCTCGCCGTTGACCTCGATACGCAGCGCTTGGAAGAGCTTGGTGAGGAACTTGACCCCGTCGCGCTTGGGGGTGCAGGGCTCCACCGCCTCGACCAGCTGCCGTGTGGTGAGTATGGGCTCCGCCTCGCGCCGCCGCACGATGCACGCGGCGATCTTCCACGTGGTATCCAGCTCGCCCCACTCGCGCAGCAGGCGCGCCAGAGAGTCGGCATCGTAGCCGTTCACCACGTCGGCCGCGGTACGCCCCCCGCGGCGGTTCATGCGCATGTCGAGCGGGCCGTCGCTGCGGAACGAGAAGCCCCGCTCCGCCTCGTCGAAGTGGTGCGACGAGACCCCGAGATCGGCCAGAACTCCGTCCAGCACCCCGTGTCCGTCTGCGTCCTTCTTCCCGGTCTCGTACAAAGCGAAATTTTCTATGAACCGGAAATTCGCTCTTATGAGTGTCAGTCTTTTGTCTCTGATGCTGCAATTCCTGATGGCGTCTTCGTCCTGATCGAAGGCCAGCAGCCTGCCGCCTTTGCCCAATTTCCCTAGTATGGCTCCGGAGTGGCCTCCGCCTCCGAATGTGGCGTCGGCATAGATTCCGTCAGGATCCGTGACGAGGGCATCCACGCTTTCGTGGAGCAATACCGGTATGTGGTATGTCTCGGGCATGGCTGCTTCTCCTATCTGTTTTCAGGGAGACTTTCGGCGATGGAGATGAATTCTTCTCCGGAGATCCCGGATTCCTCATAGCGCTCCTTGGCCCAGATTTCGATCTTGAAATCATTTCCGG
>CASFQF010000148.1 GCA_949296635.1 uncultured Alistipes sp.
CCCCGCCGTTCGTGCCGCCGTTGTCGAGGCTGTCGGCCTGCAGCATGCGCTGCTCCGCCGCCTCGCGCATCTCGGCATCGCGCTGTGCACGGCGCCGCTTGCTCATGAAACGCTCGCGCACGCGCCGTTTCAGATCCTTCCAGTTCTCGAAATCCTCCTTGTAATAGATTCCGACACCCGTCTCCTGAAGACCTTGGTTCTCGTCGAAGCGGTCGATCGTCTGCGTGAAACCCTTTAGTTTCAAGTTGCCGTTCTCGTCTATGAGCCACGTGATATAGGCCTCGCCCAAGAAGTTGGACATGTTGCTGTTGGCCGACATCTGATTGTCGATAAGGTAGTTGCCCTCCAGCTCCACGATCAGGCGGTCGCTCACCAGACTCTTCGAGAAACCGAAGTCTATCTCATCGCTCGTAAGTTCCGACCGCGGGCGGTAACGCAGCACTATATTGTAGTCGTCGCTCGAGAGCCAGTTGCTCAGCTGGTTCGACAGCAGCTCGAAGCCCGTAGCGGCCGAGGCCGAGGCGCCTATGCTCGACGAGGTCGAAGAGTCGGAGTAGAAGCTCGCGCTGACGAGCAGGTACATGAACTGCGTGGCTATCGACTGCTGGTTGTTGAGCAGGTTGGCAACGGCGTTCTGTATCTCGGAGTCGGCATTCGGCACCTTGATGTCGAACGTCACCGACGGGTTTGTAAGCCTGTCCGACAGGTTGATGATGCACTCCACCGGTACCGCGCGCGAGATGTTGTCCAGCGTGGTGGACGACAGCAGAGGCTTGAGCGACGCCTTGAGCTTGTAGACCGCATTTATGTCGAGCCGCGCATCCATGGGATCGCCCGCCCACTGTATCGTCGAGCCCTCCTCAATGATGAAGCGCTTGTTGATTATGTTCTGCAGCGTGAACAGGTAGCTGCCCTCGGTGATCGTATAGTCGCCGTACATGTCGAAGATGTTGGCGCTGGGCACGATACGCATGTTCAGCGTGCCGTCGCCCCGAACCTTGATAATATCGCCAACCGTGGGGTCGATAACAAGCTGCACCTCCGCATTGGGGTTCGCCGTCAGCTCCATGTTTATCTGCATGGTGCTCCCTCCGGACGACCGGCCGCGGTTGCGGCGCTCGAACATCAGCTTCTTGCGCTCGAGATAGTTCATCGTATCGAGCTGCATGCCCTGCTTCTCGAAGATGACGAAATCGGCCGTCGACACGTCGGTCTTGCTCGACAGCGGCATGAAGAACTGCGAATTGCCCGTCGTAGAGGCCACAATGTCGAGCGTGGCGCCCTTCTTGCTGCCGCTGATAGTGGCCGCACCCGAGGCGTAGACCTTGCCGTAGAAGAGATCGTTGTCGCGCGACGTGGTGTTCAGCACGATCATGTTGCGCGGCAGCACACGCAGCATGTAGGATATGTTTGAGGTATGCTGCAGGTTAAGGTCCATCGTCAGCAGGCCGTCGTTCTGCTCCGAGTCGTATACCTTGACGTTCGACGCGCGGAGATGGTTGTTCTCGACTGTGATCGTGGCGCGCGGCACCGTATACCGCGCCTGCGTGAAGTCCACCGTCGTAGCAAGGTCGGTGACATCGATAGATCCCGTAAGCGTGGCGTCGCGCTTCTGCCCGGAGAGTTCGAGCGCCGCCGTCGCCGTCCCCGACGTGGCCGAGACCACACCCGAAAGGATCGGGTCCAGCAGGCTCATGTTCATCCCCTCGATACGAGCCTCGGCATAATAGCGCCCCGTCGACGGGGCGTAATAGCCGCGCACGATATTGTCGCCCGTTGTGCGGTTGTTCATGAGGATGCGCACACGCTGCCGTTCGAAGTCCCAGCGCGAGTCGAGCTGCAGCGGGGGTACCGCAACTCCGTTCACGGTCACGTTGTCGAGGCCTATGTCGGAGGTAAGCTCGCCGCGGTGGAGCACCGATTTCATCGAGGCCGTACCGCTGCTGGTACCCTCCACGTCGTATCCCATACCCATGGCGAACCCCGCCAGCGACGATATGTCGAAGTTGTTGAGCCGCAAGGTAAGGGAATCGGAACGGCTGCGCGACGCCACGCCGTCGATATGCAGCATCTGGTCGTCGGTGCGCACCATGAAATCGTTCACCTCGATACGTGCCGTGTCGATGGAGATCATGTCGGACGAGATGCGCCAGTTGCGGCCGCGCTGCGTCACCGTCGACGGCAGCACCGTCATCGCCATACGCCTCATGCCTGTCGAATCGCGCCCGACACGCGCCCACAGCGACAACATGCCCGAAAGCGAATCCGCCGGATCGTCGAACCCCGCCGAGACGTGCATGCGGTCGTTCTTCGCGCCGCCCATCATCGAGAGCTGCGGCGTATGCATGCCGCCCGCATAGAGGTCCTCCGACGTAAGGTACAGGGCCAGCGAGTCGCCCTGATTCACCATGTTCATCTTCAAGCGCGTGGCAAGCAGGCGCCCCTTCTCGAGGTAGTCCGATTCGGCCCGCAGCGATATGACGTTGTCGGCCGGATTGAGCATGAAGTTTAGTTTCGAGCCCGGGGCCAGCTGCAGCCCCTCCGACACGGCATCCAGCAGCGGGTCGAGCTCCTTCACCGTGACTGCCAGCGTAGAATAGCCTGCGGCATCGGGGCCGGCATAGTCGCGCACGCCGCTGTCGAACATCGACGGCAGGTATTTGCTCATGGCGGACTCGAGGTATTTGGCTATCTCGGCGTAACTCGTGGGTCCCGTAAAGGTGGCATCGGCGAAATCCGACGTCAGCGACACCGAACGGCGGCCTTCGCCGCTGCGCGCCGTGATGCGCATGTCGCCGCTGCGCAGCGTGTCGCTCTCGTATACATACTGTCCGCTGAGGCTCAGCGAGCCGTTCATATTGTCGGGCCACCGCCCCACGGCATACATCTCGGCCCCCAGCGACAGCGTCGAGATCGAGTCACGCCTGTTTATGTTCATGGCATGCAGGTCGGCACGGTCCACGACCAGCCGCACGTCGCACACGGGTTCCGCGCCGTTCATGTCGGCACGGCCGCTGAGCATCATCGCCAACGGCCCGCAGTCGCTGCGCAGCGTTCCCGTGAAACTCTTGTTGAGGATGCGCCCCGTCAGCGACAACGAATCGTAGCGGCACTCCATGAATTCGGCCGACTCGACATTGCCGTCGACATTGCCGTCGATGCCGCCGCCGTCGGCCATCACGCCGTCGAAACGCACCGACGCCGATACGGGCCCCAGAGTTTTGTTCTGCAGCAGACGCCCGAGACGCACATGGCGCACGGCGGCCGAGGCAGAAACGGCATAACGGCGCACCGTATCGCCCTCCTCCCGCTTCAGGGGCGTGCGTTTAACAGCCACGGCTACGTTTCCCGCCTGCGTGGTCAGCTTCAGGTCTGTGGTGAACGACCGTATGCCGCCGTCGAAACGGCCCGCGCATATCATCTCTCCGGCGCCGTTCATTACCGAACGCAGCTTTTCCGGAAGCTCGCTGCCGCCGATACCCGACGCAAGGCGCGACACGTCGGCCTCGCATGTGGCCAGACGCTTCAGATCCACCGTCATCGTCGTACGGTCTATGTCGGGCAATCCCCGCAGCGAAACATCGGTACGCAGCGAAGAGCCCTCGCCGAAAGATATGTTCTGCACGTCGACGTTCATGTCGGCGACAGACCCCGCCACCGTAACCTGCATATCCTTCACCGCGAGTTTCCACGGCAGCAGGCCCGGCGCAAAATGGGCTATGTCGTCGGTCGAGACGGACGTGTCGTACAGTTCGCCGTCAATGGCCACGTTGTGCACGAAATCCTTGTACGAGGCCCAATCCTCGCCGCGCAGCACCAGCGATTTGAGGCGGATGGCCGACTCGTCGGTCTCGATCTCGAAGTCGCGCAGGTCGATAAGGCCGCGGTCCACAAGGAAACGCCCCGTAAAGTTGTTTATCTTGAAACCGCAGTGCTCCGTGGTCGAGAAGTTGCGTATGTCGCCGCCGATCATGCCGCCGCGGAGCGTGAAATCGTCGATGAAAGCCGACGTATGCTCGAGGTGCATGTCGCTGTAGTCGATACCGTACTCGGGGTCGCGGTGCTCCCTGTGCTCGATCACGAGGGTAAAATCGTCCACCTGCACGTTGCGTAGCTTGAACCCGAAATCGCCATCGCCCTTCTTCTCCTTCTTCGAGAGGCGGTCCATCACCTGCTTGATGTTCATCACCCCGTCGGGCGTCTCGCGCAGGTAGAGTTTCGAATCCTTCACCTCGCCGTTCTTGAGCACGATACCCGAACGGTTGTCGCGCAGGCCCGCCATATGGAGCTGCAGGCAGCCCACATAAAGCAACGTATCCTGCTGGTAATCCTCGACATAGAAACCGTCGACGCGGATGCTGCCCCACGCCCCCAGACGGATGCGGTCGATCGACACCGTCGTCTCCAATTTGCGCGAGACGTACTTCACGGCACGGTCCACCACAAAGTTCTGAACCGAAGGCAGCGACACGAGCAGCGTAAGCACGATGGGGCAAAATATCAGAAACAAAACTGTCACTGATAACGCCTTTAACAATATTTTCGTAACTTTGCGCATCGTAGCTCGGTTTAAACCTACAAATGTAACTATTTTCCGTCAAAACGTAACAATATACCTCTAAAAAAAAATGGACATCACGATACTCGGCATAGAGTCTTCCTGCGACGACACCTCGGCCGCCGTCATACGCAACACCACGCTGCTGTCGAATGTCATCGCCTCGCAGGCCGTGCACGTAAAATACGGTGGCGTGATCCCCGAACTCGCCTCACGCGCACACCAGCAGAACATCATCCCCGTTGTCGACACCGCCCTCAAGGAGGCGGACGTCTCGGTCGACAAGCTCGACGCCATAGCCTTCACCCGCGGCCCGGGCCTTCTGGGGTCGCTGCTGGTGGGCACCTCATTCGCAAAGGGGCTCTCGGTGGCGGGCAACATACCCCTCGTGGAGGTCAACCACCTGCAGGGACATATCCTCTCGCACTTCATCGACATGCCCGACCGCGAGATGCCGCACCCCGATTTCCCGTTCCTCTGCCTGCTCGTAAGCGGCGGACACACACAGATCGTGCGCGTAGACTCACCCCTCGAGATGCGGATCATAGGCACCACCATCGAC
>CASFQF010000149.1 GCA_949296635.1 uncultured Alistipes sp.
GCCCTTCTTACCACCCTTATGGGTCTTATCGCTGCCGTGATTCTGCAGTTGTTCTACAACTACATCGTATCTAAGATCGACTCGCTCGTTAACGAGATGGAGGATTCGTCAATCACTCTGATGGATATCCTCACCGTTTACAGCAAGAAATAATTTGATCTTATAAGACTTATCACAATGGAAAAAACGTTAAGAACAATATCAGTCGCCTTGCTGGCCATCTCGGCCGTGCTGGTCATCTGGGCCATCGCGGCTACGCCGGATACCAAGATTCCGGCCGAGGCGCCCGTCATCGGCTACAACCTCTACTGGGGATACCTCCTGCTCGGGGTTGCCGTCGTTGCGGCCATCGTCAGCGCCGTCGTGGGCCTCATCACGAGCCCCAAAGGCATCAAAAGCGCAATCATCTCGGTTGTCGCTATCGCAGCTATCGTCATCGTCGCTGTCGTTGTAGCTTCGGGTCATGACTACCAGATCCCCGACGTACAGAACAACTCGTTCTTCGAGCGCGGCGAAACCGTCATTACCGACACCAGCATCCTCATCACGTATGTGGCCATGGGTATCGCAATAATTACGGCAATATACTCTGCTATTTCGGATTCATTAAAATAAGTAAGTTACAATGCCAAGCGATAAAAGAAAAGTACAAGAAATCAATGCGGGTTCGATGGCCGATATCGCATTCCTGCTGTTGATATTCTTCCTCGTCGCCACGACGATGAATGTCGACACGGGTCTTATGCGAGTCCTTCCCCCAATGCCCCCCGAGGATCAGAAGGTGGAGGACCAAAAGGTCAAGGAGCGCAACTTGTTGCTTGTCTTTGTGAGTGCGAGCGGTAACATCATGGCCGGTGACGAGAATATGGACATCCACGGCATCAAGGACAAGGCCAAGGAGTTCATCCTCAACACCTACGATGATGAGAACCTCCCCGAAAAGGAGGATCAGGAGTTCGACCTTCCGGATGGCAGCAAGTGGACTTACCCCGTCAGCAAGGGCGTCGTTTCCCTGCAGACTGCGCGTGATACCAACTACGACATCTACCTCATGGTGCAGAACGAGCTTACCCGCGCCTTCAACGAAATACGCGATGAAGTCGCAATGGAGAAGTTCGGCGCCAAACTGGTGGATCTTCCCGAGGAGACACGTAACATCGTAACCAAGGCTGTTCCGCTGGCCATATCGGAGGCGGAGCCGCGTAAAGCAATAAAGAAGTAGTATGGCAGTAATGAAAAAGAAGGGCAACAAGAGTTTGCCCCCGATTTCGACGGCGTCGCTCCCTGACGTCATCTTCATGATCCTCTTCTTCTTTATGGTGTCTACCTCGATGCGTGATCAGGAGCTTCTGGTACGTTTCAGACTCCCCGATGCCTCGGAGGTGCAGAAACTCGAGAAGAAGTCGCTCGTCAGCTATATCAACATCGGCCAGCCGACCCCTGCAATGCAGGCAAAGTACGGTACCGCCACCCAGATCCAGCTGAACGATTCGTACAAGACCGCCAAGGACATTCTGGACTTCATCGCTGCAGAGCGTGACCAGCTGAGCGAGGCGGAGCGTGCACAGATGACCGTATGCCTCAAGATCGACGAAAATACCAAGATGGGTATCGTGACCGACGTAAAGCAGGAGCTCCGTCGCGCCAATGCCCTGAAGATATCTTACGCCGCATCGAAGTCTTTGGGCTACGAATAAGTCTGACGCGAATAATATCCGAAAAAGAGGTGTCCCGCAAGGAGACACCTCTTTTTTATGATTTCTTATATCATGGCCGACATAAAGGATGGCGGCGTGAGGATAACGGCGTGAGGATGGCGGAAACGGCGGAAGCACAAGACAAACGTCACGCAGACGAAGCCCGCGGCCGTCCGACGCCGCGGGCGGCTATAGTCAGAAATGACCGCATATCATATATAATAAATGTACGCCCGACACCACGTATGACCGGGTACCGGTACAAGCCCCTGCTAACGCGACAAGACGTCCCAGAATCGGGCAGGCAGCCAGATATTCCCCACTTCGGCGGCACGGGCAAAGAGCGGGGCTATCTGCGCGGGCGTAAAGCCCGCGATGCCGCACCCTATCTCGGTGACGAGGAATCTCTTTTCGGGGTGCCGGCGGGCAAAATCGACGAACCCGTCGACATACGGCGCTATGGTCTCGACGCCGCCCTGCATGGTAGGGATGGCGTAGCTCTGGCCCTGCAGGCCGACCCCCTGCCCCCACACGGCGCCGAAACGCTCGTAGGCGAGGCGCGCGGCACCGCCGCCGTGCATGCCCGCAAGGTTGCTCCCGAAGACGAATACCTCGTCGGGCCGGAGCGTTGTTATCATGTCGGGTGATATTCGCATGGTACAAATCTTTCAAACAAAGTGCCGCACACTCCCCTCCGCGACCGCATGCCCGATACGCATGTCAGCAGGCCGCAATGCCTTGCCGCCACAGCCGGCCCCAAGGCAACCGAAGAGGGCACAGAAGCCGCACGGCCGGAACATTCATGCGGTCGCAGGGCACAATACGCTCGGGGCATGGCAGCAACCTGCATGGTACAACCGCATTCCGGCGCCGCATCATGGCAACCGCACTCCCATGCCGCCGAAGATGCGGCGCAGCCGGCTACCTGTCGATGTCGAGCCTGACCTCGTACTTCGATGAGGGCTCGAAACCGCAGTCGTAGATAAGGAGGAAATTCTCGTCGACGGCGGCCGTCCACTCCTGCCCCTCGGCAAGGCGCGGGTTCTTCAGCCGCTCGGGGAAGAAACAGCTGAAGGGGAGGTCGAGTACATGCTCCTCCTTGAAACGGTCGCCCTTCATACGGTCGAGGCTGAAGTCGTCATGCGTGGTTATGGTGATGATGCACTTGCGGCCGCGAACCCTGATGTCCACATCGTAGTCGTTCTCCTGCTCGATCCGCTGGAGGCGCACGTCCCACTTCGGGTCGCCGTAGTATGCCAGCACGTCGCGGTCGTGCCAGAATCCCACCTGATCGTGCGTAGGCTCCGCGCCCAGAAGCTCCCGCAGCGCGGCCGGCGCCTCGGCGAACTCACGGCCGTCGAAACGCGGGTAATCCTCGCGCAGCATCGCCGGAGACCACCCGTTCATCTGGTACAACATGTCCTGCTGGTTCATGTATATGGCCTCGGCCAGCGTGTAACGCCCGGGGACCGTGAGCCAATACTTCAACCCGCCCCAGCCGTTGCGGCCGTGCCACGTAGTTACCACGTAACCGATCATGGCAGCGGCGTCGGCATCGTTCATCCACGTGACGGCCATGCTGTTGCGCGTATTGTTGACATTTCCGATAAGGCAGTTGCCCACAGCAAAGTATACCTTGCGGCGGCCGCTGCTGCGAAGGTCGCCTATCTTGTCCGCGGGGGAGAGGCTGCGGCTGCCGATAAGGCGCCCATCCTCCGGTATGATGAAGCCGAGCGAGAAGGGCATCTCAAGGTTGCGCTCCGTAGCGTGCGCCGCCGTCACCACAAGGTCGGGGTCGTACTCGGCATACAGCTCCATAAACTTCGGCAGCACCTGCTCGGGCGCGATACGGTCCGTCACGACATCGGCGCCGGCGGCGCGCTTCTCGCCCCACAGCCCGCGGGTGTGGTCGTCGACCCAGCCGTAGCGGTCGAACCACTTGGCGCTGTTGAGCTCCATGATTGTGGCCACGGCACTGCGCACGACCAGCGGCTCGGTACTGTTCTCGACCATGCGCATGGCGGCCGCGGCGTCGTAGCCCGTGACGATACCCCACAGGAAGTCGGCATAGATGTCGCCGTCGACCTCGCGGCTCAACTTGTTCAGGTCGATCACATAGTCGCGGTCGAGGTTCTCGGGCTTCTCCACCACGGCCACATATCGCGGCGCCAGCAACCGCAATGTCTCAAGCTGCTCGCGCGGCGACTCGCCGTAGAATATAACCTCGGCAGAGTGTTTCGCCAGCAGAGCCTTCGCCACCTCCATCCACGCAGCGTCGTCCTTAACGTCGTACGACGCCATGACGACATATTCACACCCCGCACCGCGGGGCTTCTTCGAAGCAAAGGCGGGCAGCGACGCAGCGACGCCCAACATAATGAGAAAAATGCAAAGTCTCTTCATAATATCAGCAGGTTGTTTGACGGTTCAATTGTACATGTGCATGGCGCACAGGTGCTCCGGACGGGGCACGCGCGTCACAGCACCTCGGAACGCAAGTTACGAAATTATACGCAATGCGGGTGTCTGCGCGGAAGATTTTTTCTGCCGCAACGGCGCTTTTCGTACATGCCGGCGCATCCGGCCAATAGGCAGGGCCGCTGTCCCGCAAATGGTGTTAGCGTAATTTTCTGAAGAAACCTGCGACAGACCGCCTTTTTAAAAATTATTTTTTACCTTTGAATAATATAGGATGCGTCTCGGCACAGCCAAATCCGAAAACCGTGTTTTCGGTCTACACATGCGCCGACCGTTGTTTACTTTTGTATACACGAGATCATCTGGACACAACCATAAACTGTTAAACCTAAAATCTACTGAACCATGGTATCACGCAAAGAATTCCTCCGACAAGTCTCACTCATGGGAGCGGGACTGGTCCTCAGTCCGTTTATCGTACAGGCGGCCGACAAGGTGGGCGCAAACGACAAGATCAGAATAGGCCTCATAGGGTGCAATGGCATGGGATTTTCGGACCTGCAGGCATTCCTCCGCAATCCCGAGGTGGAGTGCATCGCCCTGTGCGACATCGACGAGAACGTGTTGAACCGCAGGGCCGCCGAGACCGAGAAGATGACGGGCAAAAAGGTGAAACACCTCTATAAGGATTGGCGGCATGTCATCGACAACAAGGATATAGACGTGGTGATAATCGGCACGCCCGACCACTGGCACTGCCTTCAGGCTGTCTACGCCTGTCAGGCCGGCAAAGACGTCTACTGCGAGAAACCCCTCGGCAACAGCATCGAGGAGTGCAACATAATGGTACGCGCCGCCCAGAAATACAGCCGTGTCGTTCAGGTCGGACAGTGGCAGCGGAGCGACCCCCACTGGCAGGACGCCATGGACTTCGTGCATAGCGGCCAACTGGGTAAAATAAGGACCGTAAGGGTATTCTCATATCAGGGCTGGT
>CASFQF010000150.1 GCA_949296635.1 uncultured Alistipes sp.
CGCCGCCGGGGAGATCGACGAGGCGGCGCTGGCCCGTGCGCTCGATGCTGGCGCGATACGCGGCGCGGCGCTCGACGTCTTCTCGTCGGAGCCGCTGCGCGAGTCGCCCTTATATACGCTGAAAGACCCCTGCCGCCTGCTGGCTTCGCCGCACAACGCATGGTCGCCGGTGGAGGCGATCGACCGCCTTATAGCGTGCGTCGCGGCCAATATCGAGGAGTTTGTCTCGCGCCAGCGCGGATAGCGCGTTGAGATTCAGGCAGAGGCTGCAATCCGTACCGCATATCCCCGAAGGGGAAAGTGCGGTACGGGATTTTTTATGGTTGAAAATGTTGTTTTTTTGTTGGGCGGGAAGCAATTTTTTTTGCTAAAAAATTTTTTGCTATATTTGTACTATACCTTTATTCCCAATCTATCACTATTCAAGTTACCCTTCTATGATTTTGAAGAGACTTTTCCTTGTCCTGCTTGCCGCAGTGTCATTCGTAACGGCGAGTGCGGACGAACCGTGGCAGTGGCCCATAGCCGGAGCCGAGGCCGGCGACAGTATTATCTACAAACCGCAAACCTACATCGGCGAGGAGCTGAATTTCTACCATCTGTTCATCGCAGCACCTCTTGACGCCGTGGTGGTCGCTCCTGAGGATTGTGTGGTTACGTCGGTCGGATGGAACTATTCGCCTTCGCTGTCGTCGGCGACGAGTTCGAGTATCGAAGCGGGCGAGGATTTCGACACGCGGGCCAAGGATATGGCCGAGGGGATTGGACACGGTGTCGACCCGAAGTATGTGAACCACTCTATTGGATTGCGTGTTGCCGACGGGCGAACGATATATATCAGCGGCTTGTGCATCGACCGTGCCTTCAAGACGGGAGAGAGCATCGCGCGCGGCGACACATTGGGCCGTGTGCGGTATTCATACCGTATGGTCGAGGAGCCTTCGGTCATGTTCTCCGTGACGACTCGCGGCGGCAAGGTCGACGACCCTATGACGCCGTTCGGCCTCACGACGTCGTTCATCCCGCCGCAGGAGCTGAAGCCCGTGACGGAACTTACCGTGGAGCAGGCGCACGAGGACATCGACGTTATGATCGACGCCTTCATCGACTGCTACCCTTCGCTCGACGACCTCATCTCGCGCGAGGAGTTGGAGAAGTACAGACAAGAGACTAAAGCGTCGGTGACGGAAACCATCCCAATCAATAAGTTCAGAGCGATAATGGAGCGCACGAATGCCATGCTGCACGATTCGCACGTGGCTTATTGGGGTATTCCGATGTCCGGCGAGCAGAGATACTGGGATGTGTATATCGGGCGTGTGGGCGACGATGTGCGCATAGTTCTGGCAATGGATGGCTTCGAGGAGTATCTCAACCGCCGTGTTACATCAGTGGACGGCATTCCGGCAGACTCGCTGTTGCGTATGTCGGCGCAGTATATCGGCGGATATGATGCCGCCGTGGAGGAGTACTTGAAGTGTACGCAGTTCGGTACGCTCATGTGGTCGTATATAGACTACCGTCCCGACACGGAGGGTCGAGGTTGCGAGGTGACCTTCGACGACGGTACCTCGCTCCATGTCGAGGGCCATATATGGAGAGGCGAAAGGTTGAAATACTCGCCTTCGCGCCGCGATTACCTGTCGGTCAACCGCACGGGTAAGAACTTCGAAGTGAAGATGCTCAACGACTCGGTAGCCTATATCGGTCTTGCGACATTCCAGCTCAACGAAATCGAGACCGAGCAGATCCGCGACTTCATTGCCGCGCACCACTCCGCGCCGCACCTTATATTCGATATGCGCAACAACGGCGGCGGCCATGACGAAGTGATGCGCAAGCTGCTCTCCTACTGTTCCGACCGTCCGTATGTTGCCGTCGAGGGTTACAGCAAGGTTATGCACCACTCGTTCCCGTCATTTGCCCATGCGCGCAACTACACGGCCGATATGGAGCTCTTCGGTGACGAATACGTAGCCGAGGAGGGTCGTGACGGTCTGTATTGCCGCAGCGAGGCGAAGCCCATCATGCCCGACTCGGTGGCGCATTACGGCGGCAAACTGTATGTGCTGATAAACGAAAACTCCTGCTCGGCCGCAACGCTCTTCCCGGCCAACGTGCTGCGTTCGCACCGCGGTCTGGTTATCGGACGTGAAACCCGCACGGCATACCACTACATGACGGCGTTGAAGTTCGTCGATATCTGCCTGCCCAACTCGCGGGTGACGTGGCACATACCGTTGGTGAAGTGCGTCTTCGACACTACGGAAAATCCCCGCATACCCTACGGCCGCGGTGTCATTCCCGACATATATGTACCTTTGACCTATGAAGAGGTGGCCTCTACCGACGGCGATGCCATCCTTAACCGTGCGCTGGAGGCGATAGCCAACGGCGAGTATCTCGGTGAAAATCCATTCGGGGATGATGCGGAGGGCGGATGTGCCGTGCCGGTATGGGTTTGGTGGACGGCTGCGGCCGTGGTATTGATACTGCTGTTGGCGCTGTTGCGTAGAGGTAAAAGATAATTGACAGCGGTGACTGAAAATAACAAGGCCGTACCCTGCGCGGGTGCGGCCTTGTTCGTACGTCGCCTGCCGTGTCATTTGCAGGCCTTCAGCCCGCGTATTACGGCCGAGGTGAACCCGGCGTGTTCCATCTCGTTCAGGCCGCGGATGGTGATGCCGCCAGCCGTGGTGACGCGGTCGATCTCCTGCTCGGGGTGCGAGCCGTTGTGCAGCACGAGCTGCGCCGCGCCGACCATAGTCTGCGCCACGATACGCGATGCCTGCGATGCGGGCATACCAAGCTCCACTCCGCCCTCGGCGGCGGCACGCATGTAACGCAGGGCGAAGGCTATGCCGCATGAGGCGAGGATCATGCCCGTCTCCAACTGTTTTTCGTCGACGGCCATCGACTCGCCCATCATGCCGAAGAGCGATATGATTGTGTTCATCTGATCCTCGCGGGCATTTATCGCCGTGACGAATGTCATGCCGCAGCCCAGCTCGACGGCCGTATTGGGTATGGCGCGGAACAGGGCCCACGGTTTGGGCGTAGGCTGGAGCCACTCGGCTATCTGTGCGAACGATACGCCTGCGACGACCGAAACCAGCATCTGGCGTGTGGCGTCGAGCGCGGGACGTATCTGTCGTATTACGCTTTCGGCGTACCACGGCTTGACGGCCACGATGACCACGTCGGCACCCTTTGCGGCGGCCATGTTGTCGGTGGTGACGGTTATCGTCGGGTATTTCTCGTGCAGGCGCTCGAGCTTTTCTGACGAACGGTTCGAGCATACTATCTCCCCCTCGGCGAAGCGGCCGCTTGCGGCCAGCCCGCAGGCTATGGCGCCGCCCATGTTGCCGGCGCCTATGATTGCGACTTTCATAATCCGATATTTGTTGGTTACGCAGGTAAAGGTACGAAAAATCCCCGAGAAGCGTTCGCCTCGCGGGGATTTCGACCAATATGCAAGACTTTTATTTCATCTCCACGAGAGGCGTGCCCGTCATCTCGGCAGGCTGCTCGAGCCCCATGAGCTTGAGGACCGTGGGGGCCACGTCGGCCAGAATGCCGTTATGCACGGCCTTCACGCGGTCCGATACCACAACGATGGGCACGGGGTTGAGCGAGTGTGCCGTATTGGGCGTGCCGTCGGCATTGACGGCATGGTCGGCATTGCCGTGGTCGGCGATCATGACAACCTCGTAACCGTTGGCCTTGGCGGCCTCGACAACGGCCGAAACGCACTCGTCAACGGCCTTTACGGCCTTCTGTATGGCTTCATAGACACCCGTATGCCCCACCATGTCGCCGTTGGCGAAATTGAGGCATATGAAGTCGAACTTCTGCGTGCCGAGAGCCTCCACCAGTTTGTCCTTGACCTCGTATGCGCTCATCTCGGGCTTCAGGTCATAGGTCGCAACCTTGGGCGAGGCTACGAGGATACGGTCCTCGCCGGCGAACTTCTCCTCGCGGCCGCCGTTCAGGAAGAAGGTCACGTGGGCGTATTTCTCGGTCTCGGCGATACGCAGCTGCGAGAGCCCGAGCGACGAGACGTACTCGCCGATGGTGTTCTTGACGTTCTCCTTGTCGAAGAGTATGTGCAGGCCCTCGAACTTGGCGTCGTAGGGGGTCATGCAGCAGTAATAGAGCGGCAGCGTGTGCATACCCTGCTCCGGCATATCCTCCTGTGTCAGCACAATGGTGATCTCCTTTGCGCGGTCGTTGCGATAGTTGAAGAATATGACCATGTCGTCGGGCTTGATGCAGCCGACGGTGTTGCCGTTCTCGTCGATGCGGACGATTGGTTTCACGAACTCGTCCGTCACGCCCTCGTCATATGAACGCTGCATGGCCTCCACCATGTCGGTGGCGGCATCGCCCACGCCGTTGACGAGCATGTCGTATGCCACCTTCACACGCTCCCAGCGCTTGTCGCGGTCCATCGCGTAGTAACGGCCTATGATCGAGGCGATCTTGCCCGTCGTGGCGGCCAGATGCTTCTCGAGGTCGGCGATGAAACCCTTGCCGCTCTTGGGGTCGGTGTCGCGGCCGTCCATGAAGCAGTGTACGTAGGTGTGCTCGATACCGTAGTGCTTGGCTATCTCGCAGAGCTTGTAGAGGTGGTCGATCGACGAGTGTACGCCGCCGTCCGACGTAAGGCCCATGAAGTGTACGCTGACACCCTTCTGCTTGGCATATTCGAATGCCTTGACGATTTCGGGATTCTGCAGGATCGAGTTGTCGGCACAGGCGCGGTTGATCTTCACCAGATCCTGATATACCACGCGGCCGGCGCCTATGTTCAGGTGCCCCACCTCCGAGTTGCCCATCTGTCCGTCGGGCAGGCCGACGTTCTCGCCGTCGGTGCGCAGCTGTGCGTGCGGATATTTCTCGGTCATGGCCGTGATATATGCGGGATGCATCGTGTAGATGACATCCGATTTCGAGTGGTCGCCGATTCCCCAACCGTCGAGAATCATCAATAATACTTTCTTGTCCATAACTTTATATGTTTTACTTCAATTTCGACATTAT
>CASFQF010000151.1 GCA_949296635.1 uncultured Alistipes sp.
CGACACGGTCTTGAAGCGCTGTGTCATGCCCAACCTCTTCATGCAGCATCCGCCGTTCCAGATGGATGCCAATTTCGGTACTACGGCGGGTATCGCCGAGATGCTGTTGCAAAGCCATGTATATGACGACGGGGCGTATGTGCTGCAACTGCTGCCCGCCTTGCCTGCAGCATGGCCCGACGGCGGGTTCTCGGGGCTGAAGGCGCGCGGCGGATTCGAGGTGTCGGCAGAGTGGCGCGGGGGCCGTATGGTGGAACTGCGCGTGACGTCGCTCTTGGGCAACGATTTCCGCGTATGGTACGACGGCGGATATATTGAGTCCGATAACCTCGGCAAGGGCAAAACATGGGTATGGCAGGACCGTTGACCCTTCCCATGATGACAAAGGAAGCGGGCGTCTCCACATGAGACGCCCGCTTTGCGTATCGTGCGCGGCGCTTTTAAAGCATTGCGTCGATCTTGGCCTTGAGGTTCTCCTTTGTGGTGGCCCCCACGACCTTGTCAACTACCTGCCCGTCCTTGATGAAGACGACAGTGGGAATATTGCGGACACGGTATTGTGCCACGATGTCGTCGTTCGACTCGACGTCGCACTTGCCTATGACTACGCGGTCGGCGTATTCGCCGGCCAACTCTTCGATAATGGGGCCGATCATGCGGCAGGGACCGCACCACTCGGCCCAGAAGTCGATTACGACAGGCATGCCCGACGCAATCGTAGACTCGTAATTTTCGTTGGTGATTGCTAATGCCATAATGAAATTTGTTTTTTAGTGTTATGATAACGTGTATTTCAGTTCGTTCGTATCGAGGTAGTCCATCAGCTGCGGCGTGAGGGCCACCTTGTAGCGTTTCGAGTAGAGATTGAGGTTCACACCTTCTGTATGGTCGCAGATGGTGGTGCGCACGATGGTGTTGCCCTTGTTGTGGCGGATGTTGTCGGCGAAGTCGTCTATAAAGCTCTTCGTGAGATCCTCCAACGGGATGGTTATATGTATCTCCTTGATCATCGAGTCCCGCATCTCCGCCAGCTGTGACATGGAGAGCACCTTGAATTCGAGTTCGCTGCCGTCGCCATACGGGCGCGGCTGTACCTTGCCCTTGACGAAGAGGAAATAGTTGGGGTACATGAACGGGCGGAAATTCTCGTAATCCTTGCCGAAGAGTGCGAACTCGTGTGTTCCGTTGTAGTCCTCCATCGTAAACTTGCCCCAATGGCGGCCCGTCTTTGTCGTCAGCTCCTGCACGGCCGTGACGACACCGGCTACGCCGATCTCCTGCCCGTTGAACTGCTCGAGGTCGGCGAGGTCGCTCAGGTGCGCCTTGCACATGTGGTTCACGATGAAGGCGTAGTCGTCGAGCGGGTGTGCCGAGAGGTATAGACCGATCATCTCGCGCTCTTTGTTGAGCACCTGCAGCTGGTTCCAATCCTCCGCCACGGGTGTGGTGGGCGGTTGTATGTCGACGACGGCGCCGCCGCCGAAGAGGCTTTGCTGCGAGTTCTGCCGTTCGGCCTGCACGCGCTGACCGTAACGCATCAGCTGCTCGACGAACGACAGCGGGCTGCTGCCGCGGGGATCGACGGCGAAGAACTTGCTGCGGTGGAAATCTATGATCGAGTCGAAGCCGCCGGCGTAGGCTATGTTCTCCATACACTTGCGGTTGACCAGATTGAAGTTCACCCGCTCGACAAAGTCGTAGATGTTTTTGTACGGGCCGTTCTTGCTCCTCTCGTCTATTATGGAACGTACGGCCGCTTCGCCCACGCCCTTTACCGCGGCCAGACCGAAACGTATGTCTCCAGCCTTGTTCGACGAGAAGGTCTGCTCCGACTCGTTCACGTCGGGCCCCAGAACCTTTATGCCCATGTGCTTGCACTCGGTCATGTAGGCCGTGAGGTTCTTAATATCCGTCAGGTTGCGGCTCAACAGGGCGGCCATGTACTCCGAGGGGTAGTTGGCCTTGAGGTATGCCGTCTGGTATGCGACCCACGAATAGCAGGTGGCGTGCGACTTGTTGAAGGCGTAGGAGGCGAACTTCTCCCAGTCGGCCCATATCTTCTCCAGAATCTGCGGGTCGTGGCCGTTTTTACGGCCTCCCTCGATGAACTTGGGTTTCAGGTGGTCCAGCTTGTCCTTGAGTTTCTTTCCCATGGCCTTGCGCAACGTATCCGACTCACCGCGGGTAAAGCCTGCCAGCAGACGCGACAGAAGCATGACCTGCTCCTGATATACCGTGATGCCGTATGTGTCCTTCAGGTATTTCTCCATCAGGTCGATGTCGTATACGATCGGTTTGCGGCCGTGTTTGCGGTCGATGAAATCGGGGATGTAGTCCATAGGTCCCGGGCGGTAGAGGGCGTTCATGGCGATCAGGTCCTCGAACGTCGAGGGCTTGAGCTCGCGCAGGTATTTCTGCATGCCTGCGGACTCGAACTGGAATGTGCCGACGGTGCGGCCGTCGCTGTATAACTTGTACGTGGCCGGATCGTTTATGTCTATATGGTCGATGTCGACCGTCTCGCCTTTCGTATGCTTGATGTTTGCTACGGCGTCCTTGATGATAGAGAGCGTCTTCAGGCCGAGGAAATCCATCTTGATGAGGCCGGTGTCCTCAATGACGGAACCCTCGTATTGTGTCACGAGCATCTTCTCGCCCGTCTCCTTGTCGTCGGCGGTGCTCACGGGGACCCAGTCGGTGATGTCGTCGCGGCAGATGATGGTGCCGCAGGCATGCACCCCCGTATTGCGGACGTTGCCCTCGAGCATGCGGGCATATTTTATGGTGTCGCTGAGGATTGGGTCGGTAGACTCCTCTGCCGCCTTCAACTCGGGCACGTAGTCGATGGCATTGGCTAGGTTGATCTTCTTGTCGGGGATACGGTCGGGCACCAGCTTGCAGAGACGGTCCGACTCCTTAAGCGGGAGTTTCTGCACGCGGGCGACATCCTTCAGGGCCATTTTCGTGGCCATGGTGCCGTAGGTGATGATATGTGCGACCTTTTCCTTGCCGTACTTCTGTGTCACCCAGTTGAGCACGCGGCCGCGGCCGTCGTCGTCGAAGTCTATGTCTATATCGGGCAGCGAGATACGGTCGGGATTGAGGAAACGCTCGAACAGCAGGTCATACTTTATGGGGTCGATCTGCGTAATGCCCAGACAATATGCCACGGCGGATCCTGCAGCCGAGCCTCGTCCCGGGCCTACCGAAACGTCGAGTTCCTCACGGGCGGCACGGATGAAGTCCTGCACGATAAGGAAATACCCGGGGAAACCCATCGTCTTCATGATGTGCAGTTCGAACTTCAACCGCTCGGCGATCTCGTGCGACAGCGGGTCACCGTATACCTTGCGTGCGCCGTCCATCGTCAGTTTGGCAAGGTAGTCGGCCTCGAGTTTTATACGGTAGAGGCGGTCGTAGCCCCCGAGTTTGTCGATCTTCTTTTTCGCTTCGGCCTCGCTCATGGTGACGTTGCCGTTCTCGTCGCGCGTGAACTCGTTGAACAGGTCCTCTTCGGTAAAACGCCGGCGGTATTCCGCCTCGGTGCCGAACTCTTCGGGTATGGCGAAGGTGGGCATTATGGGGGCGTGGTCGATGGAGTAGTTCTCGACCTGATCGCATATATCCACCGTGTTTGTCAGCGCTTCGGGTGTATCGCCGAATAAGGCGTTCATCTCGGCGCGCGTCTTCATCCACTCCTGCTTCGAGTAGAGCATGCGTTTCGGGTCGTCGAGGTCCTTGCCTGTGCTGAGGCATATCAGGCGGTCGTGCGCCTCGGCGTTGTCCTCGTCGACGAAGTGTACGTCGTTGGTGCAGACGAGGCGTATGCCTAACTTTTTAGAGAATTCGATCAGGTGGCGGTTTACCTCCAGCTGCATGGGGTAGGTCTCATGGTTGGCGCGTTCGACCGTAGCCTTGTGCAGCTGCAGTTCGAGATAGTAGTCGTCGCCGAAAAGCTGCTTATGCCACAGGATTGCTTTCTCGGCTGCCTCCAGATCCCCCGACGTGATCATACGCGGCACCTCGCCGCCCAAACATGCCGAACAGCAGATCAAGCCTTCGTGATATTTTTCTAACTCGGCGTGGTCGGTACGGGGACGCATGTAGAAACCCTCGGTCCACGCCTTCGAGACGATCTTTATCAGATTGTGGTATCCCGTGGCATTCTTGGCCAGAAGGATGAGGTGGTAGCCGCTCTGGTCGGCCTTACCCTCCTTGAACTGCAGGCCGCGGTGCGCGACATATACCTCACAGCCGATGATAGCCTTGAAATCCTCCTTGGGCAGGGCGTCGTACTCATCCTTTAGTTTTTGCATTTCCGCCTGCTGCTCACCGGTGGCCGACCCCGATTCGTCTATTTGTCCCTGCAGGGCTGCAATCTTCTCCCCGACGGCCTTTACCTTGTCGCGGCGCGCTCCGTTCTTCTTCTTGACATAGTTGTAGAACTCCTTTATACCGAACATGTTGCCGTGGTCGGTGATGGCGATGCCGCGCATGCCGTCGGCTATGGCTTTGTCGACGAGGCGCTGTATGCTTGCCTGTCCGTCGAGTATCGAGTATTGGGAGTGTACGTGCAGATGTACGAAATCGTGCATTGTCGTGTTTTTTATAGGCGGTTTATTCCAAAGCCGATGCCACTATGTCGGCTATCTCTATGCGCAGGCGTCCGACGCTACCCGTATCGTAGGGGTGGACCCTGTTTACGAGAAGTATGACGGCTATGCCCTCATCGAGATCCATCACTATCGAGGGGCCCGTATAACCCGTATGGTTCACCGTGCGGTGGGGTGTGAACAGGTCGCCGTTGCCCGAGGCGTAGGGCGATTCGACATCCCAACCCAAGGCGCGGCCGAATTGTTCGTATCCTTCGGGTACGGTGAAGAATGTCTCCACGGCACGGCGCGAGAGGACACGCACACGCTCCTTCCTGCCCAATTTGCCCGCGACACCGTCGGCGGGGAAGCTCACCACGCCGCCGTTCATGAGCATCGAGGCCATGACGGCCATATCCTCG
>CASFQF010000152.1 GCA_949296635.1 uncultured Alistipes sp.
AGGGAGACGGATACACATCTTCCGACGGCGCCTGCAGACAAAGGAGGGGAACAACAGCGCAGCGCCGCCCTCCGCGAGCGTTACGCCGGCACCTATGCCGATGCCGCTGCAACCGGCCGGCGCAGGGGGAACGCGCAGCACCGCACCGCACACGGCTTTACGGTCGGGGCATACGCCTCGGGCGGTGCCGCCGCATATGCCGCACACAGCCGTGCGAACGGCATCTCATCCTCGATCATGGCCGTAAACGACACGAAATGGGAAGACAGCCCGCTGCTCGGGATGCTCCTGTACAACCGCGGCAAGGATACCGAGACCCGCACGCGCCACCACCAGCCGATACGCGCCGGCCTCTCGTTCACATACATGATAAACGACCGGTTGGGCATCGAGAGCGGCCTCACATATACCCTGCTGGCATCGGACATGCACGACGGCAGCGACAAGCACTACTACGACGCCCGCCAGCGCCTGCACTACCTCGGCATACCCCTCAACATGAAGTACGACATCGCCCGCTGGCGGCGGTTCGGTGTATACGGCTCGGCAGGCATCCTTGCCGAACAGTGTATCGCAGGGAACAGACACAAGGAATATGTGCTCGACGGAAACACCTACCGCACCTCCTCGGAGGCTGTCCCGACCAAACCGTTCCAGCTCTCGGCCAACCTCTCTGCAGGCGTGAGGTACGACTTTACGCCTACGGTGGGCATATACGCCGAGCCCGGCATAAGCTACTATTTCGACGACGGCACCACACTCGAGACCGTCTACAAACAGCGGCCCCTAAACTTCAACCTCAATGTCGGCATCAGATTCACCGTCGGCAGGTAATCCCGGCAGCGGGAAATGCCGCCGGACGTTCTCCGAAAAATCCCGACTTGCGGCGGCCGAATCCGGACACGCCCTCCGGCATATACACACAAAGCAAGCGGCCGCGGAACCAAGATCCGCGGCCGCATGGTTACCCTAAACCGCCAGCTATCTTACGGGGAAATCGGGGATGGCCGGTTTCTCCCGTCCCTCCGCGGCAAGGCGTTCGCGCGCAACCTCTATGGCCTTGAGCAGCTGCGCATCCTCGCCCATGAAATCCTCATACGGGTCGTTGAATATCTCTATGTCGGGTTCCACGCCGCGGTTCTCGATGATGAACCCGCTGCCGTCGGCCGCATAGGGCGCATACGACGGCGTGACGATAGAGCCGCCGTCCACCGTCGGCACCATGCCGCTGTACCCGACCACGCCGCCCCACGTGCGGCGGCCGATGACCGTACCGAGCTTGTTGTACTTGAAACGGTACGGGAAGAGGTCGCCGTCCGAAGCCGAATATTCGTTCACCAGCAGCACCAGCGGCCCGACGAACGTACCCACAGGGTTGACCGACCCCTCGGTCTGGCCCGTGTGCATGGTGTAGTATGTCGGCGTGCGCTGCAGGCGTTCGATGATCATGGGCGAGACATTGCCGCCGCCGTTGCCGCGGTCGTCGATTATGAGGGCCCGTTTGCCCAGCTGCGGGTAGTAGTGCTTGACGAACTCGTTGAGGCCGTCGACACCCATGTCGGGGATATGTATATATCCCACCTCACCGCCGGTCGCCTCGTTCACAAGGCGCGTGTTGCGCTCGACCCATGCATAGTAGTTGAGCGGCGCCTCGCTCTCGAGCGGCGTCACGAGCACCTTGCGCGCGCCCTCCGCCGCGGGCGACGAGCTGACCTCCATCTCCACCAGACGGCCGGCCTTGCCCACAAGCGTCTCGTATATGTTGGCTACATCCTTCAGCGGGCGGCCGTCCACCGCAACGATATAGTCGCCCACCTTGACATCCACCTCGGGCAGCGTCAGCGGCGAGCGCGTCGCGCCGTTCCAGTTGGCACCGCGCGTGATGCTGTCGACACGGAAATATCCGCTGCGGTCCTTGCTGAACTTCGCACCCAGCATACCTACCTTGATACGCTCGGCATGGGGGCGCATGTGCAGCGAGGCGTCGTTCGAATAGGCGTGGCCCACATTCAGTTCGCCGATCATCTCACCCACGATATAGGTAAGGTCGGTGCGGTGGTTCACGTGCGGCACCAGAACGGCATACTTGTCGTACACGGCCTTCCAGTCGACGCCGTGCATGTCGGGATCGTAGAAGAAGTCGCGCATGCGGCGCCACAGCTCGTCGTATACCTGCCTCCACTCCGCACGGTAGTCGATACGTTTCTTCAGGCCGCCGAAGTCGGCACCCTTGTCTGGGGCCGAGACGCGCCCCTGCGGGCGGTCCATTACGGCATAGGTGCCGCCGGCACGCACCAGCACCTTGTCGCCGCCGGCTATGAAGTCTATACCGACACCCAGATCGGTCTCCTCGCGTTTGCCGAGGTCGTACATCTGCGTATTGCCGCCGCGGTTGTAGTACACCTTGTCGCCGAACATGCGTATGTTGTAGTAACGGCCCGCCGTAGAGACAGGCAGCTCGACGATACGCGACTCAGTGCCGTCGAAGTCATAGACTATACTCTCCGCTTCGGCTTCCGCCCCCGCCTTCTTCTCATCGGTTTGTGCGGCGGCACCCTCCGTTCCGGCGGCCGCCACGGTATCGTTCACGGGCTCGAAGGGGCGTGCCGCACCCTCGGCCAAAGGCAGGATGTAGAGTTTGTCCATCGACCCGTAGGCATGGTTCCACTCCGTACTGCTGTATATGGGGTTGAAGGTGCGCGACGACGAGAAGAGCAGGTATTTGCCGTCCTCGCTGAAGACGGGGTTGGAACAGTCGTACCAGCCGTCGGTCACGACATGCTTCTCCCCCGAGGCGATGTTGTAGACCACGATATTGTTCATCTGCTGTTCGGGCCGCACATAGACCAGATAGCGCGAATCGGGCGAGAAGGCCCCGCAGCCGAACGTCGAGACACCCGACCGCTCCACTTCGGTGGTGCGCCGCGCCGCCACATCGGTTATGTTGAGCGTATTGCGCTTGTCAGCCCATACTATGAGCTTCGAGTCGGGCGACCACTTGTAATCGAAGATGTAAGTGGCCACACCGTCAAACAGGGGTTCGGCCCTGCCTCCCGCCGCATCCTGCACGTAGATGAGGAACTCGCCGCTGCGGTCCGACACGAAGGCCATGCGGCGGCCGTCGGGCGAATACGAGGCGCTCATCTCGCGCGCATCGCTCGTATCGGTCATATTGTATGTCACGCCCTCCTTGACCGGCACCGAGAAGATGTCGCCGTGGGCGCACACCAGAAGCCGCTCGCCGCGTGGCGAGGCCTCGACGCCCGTCACGTCGTCGCGCACGTCGCGCAGTTCGGTGCGCGAGTAGCTGTTGTCGTTGTCGATCTCGACCTCCACCTTGCGCTCCTCGAGCGTCTGCGTATCGAACAGGTAGATGTATCCGCCCCGCTCGTAGGCTATGGTGTTCCGCCAGATGGTGGGGAACTTGATGTCGTAGTCGTCATGTGTGGTGACCATGCGGTGCTCCTTGGCGGCGAGGTCGTACATGTAGAGATTCATCACGTTGTTGTCACGGTCCGACAGGTAGAATATCCTGCCGCCGTCGGCCGTCCACATGGGGAATGTCTCCTGACGCTTCGTCGAGGTTATCTGCTCGCTGCGCTTGGTGTCGAAATCGAAGATGCGTATGTCGTCGGCCATGCCGCCCTCGTATCGTTTCCATGTACGGAACTCGCGGAAGACATAGTTGTATGCCAGCCGTTTGCCATCGGGCGAGTAGGTACAGAAACCGCCGTTGCGCAGCGGCAGCGGTTCGGGCATGCCGCCCTCCGCCGAAACCGTATACAACTGTCCGCAGAAACTGTTGAACGACTCGCTGCGCGAGCGGAACACTATACGGCTGCCGTCGGGCGTCCACCCCATCACTATGTTGTTGGGGCCCATACGGTGGCCCATCTCGTCGCCCGCGTCGCCCGTGAAGGTCAGGCGGCGCGGCTCGCCGCCCTCGGCCGGCATCACATATACCTCGGTGTTGCCGTCGTACTGCCCCGTAAAGGCTATCGTCCGCCCGTCGGGCGAGACGTGCGCAAAGGATTCGTACCCCACATGCGAAGTGAGGCGCCGCGCCGTACCGCCCTCGGCGGGGACGCTGTAAAGGTCGCCCGCATAGGAGAATACCACCTTGTCGCCACCGTATGCGGCGAAACGCATGAGCCGCGCCTCGCCTGCCGCGGCCGTTGCGGCGCAGAGCACCGCGGCCAGCGCCATAAACATCGTTCTCTTCATTATCGTACTTTTTTCGGGTTTCATTCACAGTCTGCACCTGTACTTCAGCGGCGGCGCAGCGTCACCTTCAGCGGCGCGGCCGCGCGGAGGCTCTCCTCACGGACAATGCGCTCCCACTCCTGCGCGCCGCTCATGCCGCCCTGACTCCATGCCGAGCCGTTGCGCATGCGTATACGCTCCCCCGCCGCGACACGTCCCGTGACGAGGATGTGCCCGTCGGCCTCCGTGACCGCGCCGCCGCCCCCGAGCACCACGCCCAGCATGATGTCGCCGTCACGCACGGGGTCCGCCGAATCGGACGCGGCCTCCGTCACGGCAGCATAGCCGTCGCCCGAGGCTTTCGACCGCACGTCGTGCAGCACGATACCCGCCGCCACGTCGATCTCGCCGTCGAAGCCGTCGAACATATATTCCTGTACCGTGAACCGCGTATTGGCGTCGAGCCATATGCGGCGCGTCATCGTAACGTTGTCGCCGCCCACCTTCATCGGCGGGTAGGTGAACTCGGCCATAGTCCGCACGGGGCCGTTGGCCAGACACCGCTGCGTGGCGTAGTTGCCGGAAAGGATGACGTGTCCGTCCGCCACGGGGGCCAAAGCCCCGCCGCCGAGCGTCGAGGCCACCTTGTAGCAATCCATCCCCTCGCCGTAGTTGTGGTGGTAGTCGTTCTTGCCGTACCACTCGTTGATCACCAGCCGCGGCGTGGACTTGACCCACCCGTCGACACCCAGCGTCTGCGGGTCCTCCAGCGCCGGACCGTAGATGCGGTACGCCACCATGTTG
>CASFQF010000153.1 GCA_949296635.1 uncultured Alistipes sp.
GCCCCTGCGGCACGAGCCATAGCTGGCCTGTCGATGGGCGGGCACGGGGCACTGTACCTCGCCATACGCCATCAGGATACATTCGGTGCGGCGGGAAGCCTCTCGGGTGGTGTCGACATACGCCCCTTCCCCGAGAATTGGGGCATGTCGAAACGCCTCGGCACCATAACGGAACACCCCGAAAACTGGGAACGGAATACCGTGATCAACATGATCGACCGCATCGACCCCGACTCGCTGAAGATCATCTTCGACTGCGGCACGGAGGATTTCTTCTACGGCGTAAACTGCGCCCTGCACGACAAACTCATGGAGGCGGGCATACCACACGACTTCTACCAACGCCCGGGCGTGCATAACTGGGACTATTGGAGATACTCGCTGAAGTACCACATGCTGTTCTTCGACAAATTCTTCCGATCGAATACGACAAACTAACACATAAACGATGAAAAAACTCTCCTTACTGCTGTTGCTGGCACTCATCGCCACGGTCCTCCAAGCCCAAAACGACGAGGTACGCCAACGCAACCGTTATGCTCTGGCCGAGCGTTTCACCGCCGGCAAACTGAACAACATGCTCTTCTCGACCACGGTCGACCCCCACTGGTTCAAGTCGGGAGAGAAGTTCTGGTACTCCTACAAGACAAGCGAGGGGACACGGTGGTATGTCGTCGACCCCGACAAACGCCAGCGCAAGCCCCTCTTCGACCATGCGAAGATAGCGGCGCAGCTCACCGAGATCGTAAAGGACCCCTTCATAGCCGAGCAGCTGCCCATCCGCAACCTCGAGGTTGACGAGGACGGCCGCACCTTCACCTTCGAGGTGGTCTCGTCGCAGGATGCCAAGCAGGAGAAGCTCTCGCGCGAGGACTCCCTTGCGGGCAAGAAGCCCAAGAAAGCAGAGGGCAAGGAGGTGTTCTATTTCTCGTACGACTATGAGAAGGGCGAGCTCACCCACCTCAAGGATAAGGAGAAGGAGACCAAACAGCTGGGCTGGGCCTCCGTTTCGCCCGACGGCAAGACAGTCGTCTATGCCAAGGACATGAACCTCTACCGCATGTCGCGCGAGGATTACGAGAAGCTCAAGAAGGACGAGAAGGACTCAACCGTCGTGGATATACAGATCACCACCGACGGCGTCAAGGACTTCGGATACGGACAGCCATACAGCCTGCTCAACACCGACACCCTCTGCAACGGCAAGCGCCGCGGCGTCTACGGGCTTTGGTCGCCCGATTCGCGTTACTTCGCCACCATCGTCACCGACGACCGCGCCGTGCGCGAGCTGTGGGTGATAAACTCCATGGCGCAGCCGCGTCCTACGCTCGAAACCTACAAATACCAGATGCCGGGCGAGGCCGAAGCCCCGATCTACCACCTCTACCTTTTCGACATGACCGACAACTCGCGGCGCGAGATCGCCACGGGACGGTTCAAGGACCAGACGCTGTCGATAGCATCGAAGCCCCGCGAACAGAAGCAGCGCCATATGTACGACCAGCCCAACATATGGCTCGGCGACAACGAACGTTTCTTTGTGACACGTTCGAGCCGCGACCTGCACCGTATCGACATCTGCTCATACACCATCGGGCAGGACACGCTGCGTCCGCTCATCGAGGAGCGCATGAACACCTACATCGAGGTACGTCCGCTCGCGGCCGTCGGTGAGGGCAAGGAACTGATACAATGGAGCGAACGCGACGGCTGGGGGCACCTCTACCTCTATGATGACGAAGGCCATATGTTGCGCCGCCTGACCGAGGGCCCGTGGCATGTGCACGAGATCCTCGACGTGGACGAGAAACACCGCACGGTATATTTCACCGGCATGGGCCGCGAAGAGGGCGAGAACCCCTATTACCAACACCTATATTCGGTGAGCCTCGACGGCGGCGGTGTCAAGCTGCTCAACAAGGGCGACTATTTCCATACGACGCAGGTGGACGACGCCTGCCGCTATTTCGTCGACAACTACTCGCGCGTGGACACCATCCCCGAGACGGCACTCTACGACTGCCTCGGCAACAAACTGATGGTGCTCGAGACGAGCGACTTCTCGCAGCTGCTGGCAAACGGATACAAGTTCCCAGAGACCTTCACCGTGAAGGCCGCCGACGGCGTGACGGACCTCTACGGCGTGATGTACAAGCCCTTCGACTTCGACTCGACGAAGCGCTACCCCATCATCGACTACGTCTACCCGGGCCCGCAGGTCGAGGCCACGACATACCCCTATACGCGCATGAATGTCCGTACCGACCGCTTGGCGCAGGCAGGGTTCATCGTCATCACCGTGGGCAACCGCGGCGGCCACCCCGACCGCTCGAAGTGGTACCACAACTACGGCTACGGCAACCTGCGCGACTACGGTCTCGCCGACCAGAAAGCCGCCATCGAGCAGCTCGCGGCACGGTATAACTATATCGACATCGACCGCGTGGGTATACACGGCCACTCGGGCGGCGGTTTCATGTCGACGGCGGCGATACTGCAATACCCCGACTTCTTCAAGGCGGCGGTATCGTGCGCGGGCAACCACGACAACCGCATCTACAACCGCTGGTGGAGCGAGACGCACCACGGCGTCAAGGAGCAGGTGAGCGACAAGGGCGACACGACGTTCGTCTACCGCATAAGCACCAACCCCGAGATCGCACGCCAGCTCAAGGGCCACCTGCTGCTCGTACACGGCGACATCGACAACAACGTGCACCCGGGCAACACGCTGCGCGTGGTCGACGCCCTGATCCGCGCCAACAACCGCTTCGACATGCTCATGCTGCCGCAGCAGCGCCACGGCTTCGGCGACATGAACGAATACTTCTATTGGCGCATGGTCGACTACTTCACCGACTATCTCATAGACGGCCGCCAGACCGAAGTGGATATACCGCAAAGATAACATCGGCAATTGCAATACGTACGCCCGAACCGGCATCGGTTCGGGCGTTTTGTTTCGGCCGCCCTTAAAATATCAATTATTTTAGCTACCTTTGAATAACTATTGACATATATCGTTTTTTCCTATTATGGGCATCGCAATACGCTTCATAGCCGCCATCGCGGCAGCTGTCGCCGCGACAACCGTTTTTGCGCAGGCAGCACCTTCGGACAAAGGTTACGTCATCGTGACCGACTACCTCACGGCAGACGGCCTTACGGACGTGAGCGGCGCCATACAGCGAATCATAGACGACAACCCCAACCGCACGATATATTTTCCGGACGGGGTATATCTTATTGCCGAGCCTATACTTACACCTGCCGACCCGGCCAAGAGCGTCGCGCTCGAATTGTCGAACTACGCCGTGATCAAGGCCGCACCCGAGTGGCCGCACGATGAGGCCATGATACGTCTCGGAGGCAAGGATGCCGCCAACGACATCGCCACCCCGGGCAGCAACTACTACCTCGCGGGCGGCGTCATCGACGGCAGCGGCGTCGCCGCAGGCATATCCATCGACAGCGGCCGCGAGACTGTCATACGCGACACCGCGATAAAGAACGTATCACTCGGCATACACGTGAAACGCGGCGTTAACAGCGGCTCGTCCGATTGCGACATACACGACGTCAACATCACGGGCAACAACCGCCCCGAATCCGTCGGCGTGCTGGTCGAGGGTTACGACAACACATTCACCAACATGCGTATCGGAGGCGTGTACACGGGATTCCACATACGCACCGAAGCCAACAGCCTGCGCAACATCCACCCGCTCTACTACGGAGCCTCGGACGACTCGTATGCCGCCAGCTGCGGTTTTATGGATGAACGCGGAAACAACTGGTATGACTTCTGTTACAGCGACGAGTTCGCCACGGGCTTCATATGCGGCGGCCGCAGCCTCTACGACAACTGTTACGCCTACTGGTACTCGAAACGCGGGACGAAACATACGGCCTTCAAATCCACGGGGCGATTCCTCTCGCTCGTACTGAATCCGCACATAGGCTTCGGCATACACAATGCAACCGAAGACAACCGCATATTGGAGGCGGGCGAGCCCGGGGGCTCGGGCCGTATCGAAAACCTCTTCGTACTCGATCCGAACCTTGTCACCGACCAGACGCACATTCCCTATATCAAAGAGTAAATCACGACCTGTACCATGCGATACTTCATAGAGTTGAGTTACGACGGCACAGCCTATTGCGGCTGGCAGCGGCAGCGCGACGCCGCCACCGTACAGCAGACGCTCGAAACGGCGCTCACGACGCTCCTGCGCCGCGGCACGGAGACCGTCGGCGCGGGACGTACCGACACGGGGGTCAATGCCTCATATTATGTAGCCCATTTCGACGCCGCGGACGGTATCGACTGCGCGCACCTTACGGCAAAACTCAACCGCATATTGCCGCCCGACATCGCGATATTCGCCGTGGCACCCGTCGCTGACGGGGCACACGCGCGCTTCGACGCCGTGGAACGCGAATACCGTTATTACATCTGCCGCCGCAAGGAACCCTTCCGCCGCTTCTCGTCGTGGCAGTACGGTGTCAGTCTGGACATCGGGGCAATGAACCGCGCCGCGGCATTCCTGACCACGGTGGACGACTTCACCACCTTTGCCAAGCTCAACTCCAACAACAAGACCAACATCTGCCGCGTCATGCGGGCCGAATGGCGGCAGGATGGCGATCTGCTGACATTTACCATCCGTGCCGACCGTTTTCTGCGCAACATGGTGCGGGCCATAGTCGGCACTCTGGTCGACGTGGGCCGCGGGCGATACACGGTCGCGCAGTTCGAGGATATAGTCCGCAGCCGCGACCTCTCACGCTCGAGTGCCGGAGCGCCGGCTCAAGGGCTTTTCCTGAGCGACGTGCGCTACCCTGCCGACGTATTCATGCGCGGCGGCGGGGAATAATCCGCTACGGCCATAAAACGAGGTAATGATGCCAAAAATGGTTGGTGAAATATAATGTAACCGACATAATATTTGGCAGTTATAAGGATAAAACAGAGATTAGTAGAAACCGGTTTCTACTAATCTCT
>CASFQF010000154.1 GCA_949296635.1 uncultured Alistipes sp.
CAACCGCTTGGCCAGCAGCAGGCGGTCGCCCCATGCGGCGATCTTTTCACCCTGCTTGCCCTTGATCGACGCGGCGTTCTCGAGGATCCGTTCGGCCGTACCCCATTCGGCCACCAGCTTGCACGCCCCCTTCTCGCCTATGCCGGGCACGCCCGGGATGTTGTCCGACGCATCGCCCCACACGGCCAGAATGTCGCGCACGAGGATCGGGTCCCCGATACCGTATCGGGCGCATACGGCCGCCGTATCGAGGATCTCGATGCCGTCGCCCTTCTGGCGGTAGATGCTGCGGTGCTCGCCCACAAGCTGGCAGTAGTCCTTGTCGGGTGTAACCATGAAGACGTCGTACCCAGCCTCGGCACCGCGGTATGCGAGCGTGCCGATGACGTCGTCGGCCTCGAAGCCCTCGACCTCGAAGACCGGAATGCGCATCGCCTCGAGCAGCCGCCGCAGATAGGGCACCGAGAGGATAATATCCTCCGGCGTCTCGAGGCGGTTGGCCTTGTATTCGGGAAATATATCCTTGCGGAAGGATCCCCCCTTGGGGTCGAGCGCCACGCCCAAAAGGTCGGGCCGCTCGCGCTTGAGCATGTCGCGCAGGAACTTCGTGAACCCGAAGAGGATCGAGGTGTTCATGCCGTAGCGGTTGCGCATGGGGCGTCCGATGAAGGCGTAGTAGTATTTGAACACCAGCGCGTAGGCGTCGATAAGGAAAAGTCGTTTCATCATGTTGCGGTATGGGCGGGCCCTGTGCCCGCGGTTCTTAGGCGCGGCGCCGCACGGGTGCCGCCTACAGGTTGTCGTCGGCGAACCACTCGGCGAACGACGTGGCCGTCTCGTGCAGGCGCAGCGAGTAGAGCTGCACCTCGTCGGGCAGCGCCTCCAGAAGCCGCTC
Organism: uncultured Alistipes sp.; assembly: GCA_949296635.1. GTDB lineage: Bacteria > Bacteroidota > Bacteroidia > Bacteroidales > Rikenellaceae > Alistipes. The sequence continues at coordinate 896 of CASFQF010000154.1, forward strand.
GGCGAAGTCCACCAGCATGTTCTCGCACGTGGGCTGGTAGTCCACCGTCAGTATGCGCGAGAAATGTTCTGCGAGCAGGCCGCGCAGCTGCTCCCCCTGCTCGGTGCGGCGTATGACGAAGGAGTGGTCGAAACGCGATACGATCTGCTCGTTGACTATGCGCTTCAGCAGGCCGAAATCCATCACCATGCCCTGCTTGGGGTCGTACTCGTCGGTCGAAGGCTCGCCCTTCACCGTCACGAAGAGACGGTACGAGTGGCCGTGTATCTCGCGGCAGGCGCCGTCGTAGCCCTCCAGCGCGTGGGCCGCCTCGAACGAGAACTCTTTGGTAAGTCGTATTGTTGCCATAGTGTCGCGGTATTGCGGTGTGATGCGGCGGTGCGGCGGCCTCCGCATGCGCGCATGCGTATGGCCCCGTCGCAGCGGTGCGCGTGTACAAAGTTAATGTTTTTATCGGATTCTGCAATTCCCCGCCCTTTTCAGCAGCGCACGCCGCCATCCCCACACACGGCTCCCGACACCGGCCCCCTATGCGGACCATGCCTCCAACCACCTGTACGGCGGCCTCCTGTACGGACCTGCCTCCAACCACCTACGCGGACCATGCCTCCAACCACCTGTACGGCCCACCGCCGGCCTCCTGTACGGACCTGCCTCCAACCACCTGTACGGCCCGCCGCCGGTCTCATGTACGGACCTGCCGCCGGCCTCCTACACGGGCCCGACAGCTGTGCCGCAGCCGGCGGAGCGGCAAGGCATCACTGCTGCAGCACGGGGGTCTCGGTCTCGTAGGTAAGCGGGCCGTCGCTGTCGCGGCGCGTGAGCTCCTTGCGCACACGTATGAGGATACTGCGGCCGTCGGGCGGCGTCGCCGTAAGGCGGGTGCTCCAATATGCCTGCAGGGGCCAGCCCGTGGCGAAGTGCACCTCCTCACCCGAGAAACTCTCCATCTCGACATGCGTGCCGGCGACCTGCTCGGGACGGACCGTGCCGCCGAGGATCAGCGCTTGGGGGTTCTCCGCCGCAAGCGTCACGAGAGCCTTGCCGGCATCGACGACAGTGTTCGTGTGGAGCATGGCAGACACCTCGTCCGTCTTTTCGGCATCGGCCCAGAAGGTCGTCACACCGTCGGCTTCGGTGTCGCTGGCAGGGACGCGGAGCGACTCGCGCCGCTCGTAGTAGGCGTCGGTGCGGAAGCGCGTGCCGTGAAAGAAGAATATGCGGCCTATGTCCTCGATGGTCTTGGTCGTCGAGGCCGAAGGGTTGATCCACTTCTCGAGGGCGCTGCGCCACTCCCATTGCGGCATGTTGCGCCGCATGGGTGCGGGCAGGCTGTCGTAGAGGCCGTCGGCCGCGGCGTCCACCAGATCGTGCGCCGCCTCGACGATCTCGGCGGCGTTCACCACGCAGAGGAGCTCCCCGTCGAGCGAGGTCTCGATTACGAGCGGCACGTTGAGACCCTCGCGCTGCTCGAGCGAGTATACCATCTGCGCCACGGGGTCCTGCTCGAAGTGGCCGTGGTTGGTTATGCGGAGCGTATAACGTGTAGGCGAGACATTCACCACCTCTATCGACCGTATGTCGGCATAGCTGCGCATGCGGACCGTATCGCCGTCCTCGACGATGCATTCGGTCGAACGGAAGTCATAGGTCATGCGGTCGCCCTGCCGCCAATAGGCCGTTATCTGTATCGTCGAGTCGGGCATGACCTGCGCATGCGCCGCCCAAAGCGTCCAGACGGCGAGAAACGAAAGACAGATGCGGAATCTCATAACAGAATGTTTTTCGGAGCGTATGCCAAGGCGCCTACCCATATCCCCGCCGGCGGAATACAAGCGCAGCGGCAAGCCGAAACGCAGTTTCCGAAGCGGCCCGCGCCCTAACGCCTCCCATACCATCCAAATATAATAAAAATAGAGCTTAAAAACGCATCCGGAGCGCATTTTTTTACCAATTGCCGCGGTTTGCCCGCGATTATGCGCATTTTCGAACAACAAATACCTCTCCGTTTCGGTTATATGCCATGCCGAAAGACCTTTTTTGCCGATCATGCCGCCCGTATTCGGGGCGGCATCATGACTGCGGCAGATACGGCGGCCGATATGTTTGCGGATACCGCGCCCCCAAGGCCCGCCGCCCCGAGAACGGCCCCACCGTATACGACAGGCGCCGCCGCATACGACAGGCGCCGGCCTGCAGACACAAAAAAAGAAGCCTTCCCCTTTCGGGAAAAGCTCCTGCCGTGCGGATAAAGGGACTCGAACCCCCACGCCTTTCGGCATCAGATCCTAAGTCTGACGTGGCTACCAATTACACCATATCCGCAAAAATACACACGGCGCGGCGGCGGCAATCCGCATCATGTCATGCCGCGCCCCCGCAAACGGGAATACGCCAAACCAGCACAAAGGTAATAAAAATCCCGTTCCACATGAAGCCTGCCGGCAAAAAATTGGGCAGTTGCCTTTTTTTTAGCTACTTTTGTCCCCGCTTAAACCAGATACGCCATGCCCGCAACCGTTACCCTGACCCTCACCCCTAAACAGGCCGCCGACTTCGAGCTGTGCACCTCGCTCGCGGCACGGCAAATGGGCATACGCCGCGGCGACGTGGCGATGGCACGGGTCATCAAGCGCTCCATAGACGCGCGCCGACGCCCCGTCAAGGTAAACATCACCGTCGAGATCTTCGTCGACAGCGAGCCGCAGCCCGCACCCCTGCACTTCGACTACCCCGACGTGAGCCGCGCCACCGAGGTCATCGTCGTCGGCTCGGGCCCCGCAGGCCTCTTCGCCGCCCTGCGCCTCATAGAGGAGGGTTTCAAACCCGTAATCCTCGAGCGCGGCAAACGGGTCCTCCCCCGCAAGCAGGACATAGCCCTCATAAACCGCAACCTCGACATAGACCCCGACTCGAACTACGCCTTCGGCGAGGGCGGCGCCGGCACCTTCTCCGACGGCAAGCTCTTCACCCGCAGCAAGAAACGAGGCGACTACAACAAGGCGCTGCAGACGCTCGTCTTCCACGGCGCCACACCCGAGATACTCTACGACGCCCACCCACATATCGGCACCGACCGCCTGCCCCGCATCATAAGCAACATATGCCGCACGATCGAGACCGCGGGCGGCCGTATACACTTCGGCGCAAAGGTCACGGGATTCGAGGTCGACCGCGGCCGCATACGCGGCGTATGGGTCGGCGACAACCTCGTCGAGGGTGCCGCCGTGGTGCTCGCTACGGGCCACTCGGCAAAGGACGTATACTACACGCTCCACCGCGACGGCGTGCGCCTCGAAGCCAAACCCTTCGCCATGGGCGTCCGGATCGAGCACCCGCAGGCGCTCATCGACTCGATACAGTACCACTCGCCGCAGCGCGACGAATACCTGCCCGCAGCGTCATACTCGCTCGTCGAGCAGGTCGGCGGCCGCGGCGTCTATTCGTTCTGCATGTGCCCGGGCGGCTTCATAGTACCCGCCATGACCGACGCCGCGCAATCGGTCGTAAACGGCATGTCGCCCAGCGGCCGCAACTCCCGTTGGGCCAACTCGGGCCTCGTCACCGAGATCCGCCCCGAGGACTTCGCACACCTCGCCACAAAATACGGACCCCTTGCGGGCCTCGTATTCCAGCAGCGGCTCGAGGAGGCCGCACGCCGCAACGGCGGCGCTCGGCAGGTGGCCCCCGCACAGCGCGTCACCGATTTCGTGGCGGGGCGCGCCTCGTCGTCGCTGCCCGCATCGTCATACATACCGGGCCTCACGCCCTCGCGCCTCGACGAGTGGATGCCCGAGATGATCGCCTCGTCGCTGCGCAGGGGCATCGCCGCCTTCGACCGCAAGATGAGGGGGTACCTCTCGCCCGAAGCCATAGTCGTGGGCGTGGAGTCGCGCACCTCGACCCCCGTGCGCATACCCCGAGACGGCGAGACGCTCATGCACCCCGAGGTGGCGGGCCTCTTCCCCGCGGGCGAGGGCGCAGGATATGCCGGCGG
>CASFQF010000155.1 GCA_949296635.1 uncultured Alistipes sp.
ATATCGGAGGACTACACCTACGAACTCCTCGACGCCGTCAAGGATTACTCGATAGCCGCCATCGTGATCTCGAAGTCGGGCACCACGACCGAGCCCGCCATCGCCTTCCGCATCATCAAGGCCGAGATCGAGAAACGCTACGGCAAGGAGGATGCCGCAACGCGCATCGTCGCCGTTACGGACAAGGCGCGCGGCGCACTGAAGACCCTCTCTACGAACGAGGGTTACCCCACCTTCGTCATCCCCGACGACGTGGGCGGCCGTTTTTCGGTGCTCACGCCTGTAGGCCTGCTGCCGCTGGCCGTGGCCGGTGTCGACATCAAGGCTCTGGTAGCCGGTGCCACCGCCATGGAGAAGGCCACCGACGCCTCGGTCCCCGTCGACGGGAACCTCTCGGCACAATACGCCATAGTGCGCAACGAACTCTACCGTCAGGGCAAGAAGACCGAGATTCTCGGCTCGTACGAGCCCAAGCTCCAATACGTGGGCGAGTGGTGGAAACAGCTCTACGGCGAGAGCGAGGGTAAGGACGGCAAGGGCATCTTCCCCGCCAGCGTGACCCTCACGGCCGACCTCCACTCTATGGGACAGTACATACAGGAGGGCGAGCGCACCCTCTTCGAGACCATCATCTCGGTGGCCGAGTCGAAGCATACGGTGAAGGTGGAGAGCGACGCCGAGAACCTCGACGGCCTGAACTTCCTTGCCGGCAAGCGTATCTCGCAGATCAACCGCATGGCCGAGCTGGGCGTGCAGCTGGCGCACATCGACGGCGGCGTGCCCAACATACGCATCGAGCTGCCCCGCATAGACGAAGCCTCGATCGGCGCCCTGATCTACTTCTTCGAGAAGGCGTGCGGCATCAGCGGCTACCTGCTTGGGGTCAACCCCTTCAACCAGCCGGGTGTGGAGGCGTACAAGAAGAACATGTTCGCCCTGCTCGACAAGCCCGGGTACGAGGAGGAGTCGAAGCGCATCAAGGCGCGCCTCTAACGGCCGGACCTAACGGCTGCAAACGACGGAGCGTCATCCCGATGGATGACGCTCCGCTTTTTCATATCATGTGCGTGGCCAGCGCCGCCCCGCCGGCAGCATAGAAACTACTTCCTCACCTCGAAACGGTATATGCCCGAGCCCACCTCGACCTTCAGGCCGCCCTCCGCGTCGGCCTCATAGGCGAAATTGCCCTTCAGCTCCATGCCGCTCTCCGTCACGCGCTCCGCATCCGATGCCGGGAGGTATACGGTGGCAAAGCTGTTTGCAGGCACCTCGACCCTGATGGTATAGGTGTCGGGGGTATCCTTCCAGTCCGAAACCACCGTCCCGTACGGGGACTCGTACGACGTGCGGGCGAAATGTACGTCGCCCACAAGCGACGGTTTTATGACCACATACCTGAACGCCACCGACTCCTCGCTCTGGCGTATGCCGCCCAACCCGCTGAAGAGCCACTCCATAAGGTGCCCCAGCATGAAATGGTTGTTCGAGACGAAACCGTAGGCCTGCCACGACTCGGTCAGGGCCGTCGCCCCGTGGGCGAGCTGCCAGCCGTACCCGGGGGTGTCGTATTTACTGTTCATGTCGTAAATTATGTCCGAGGCGCCGTTCTCCTCCAAGGCCCGCAGCACATACCGGTACCCCACGTCGCCCGCCGTAAGGGCATTGCCGCGGCCGCGGATGTCGGCGACGAGGTTTTCGAAGACCTGATTGTGGTTTTCGGGCGTTGTCAGCCCCATGAACAGGGCTATGGCGTTTGCTGTCTGGCTGTTGCGGTCGTAGGTTTTGGTCTCGGGGTCCCAGAACGCCGCGTTGAACGACTCCTTGATCTGTGCGGCCAGTGCCGCATACCGCGCCTCATCGTCGTCACGGCCCAGCAGGGCCGCCATCTTCCCCATCAGGCATGCGTCGTAATAATATATCGCCGTCGCCGTCACGCCGTTCGAGGTGAGCTGCGAGAATCCCGGGCTGCCGGGGCCTATGTCGAACCAGTCGCCCAAACCGTAGGCCACGATGTTGTCCTTCGCCTGCGACTGCAGGTAACGCAGATACTCCTGCATCGCGGGATAATACTTCTCCACAAGGCGGCTGTCGCCGTACCATTGGTACACATACCACGGGCTGATAATGAACGCACTGCCCCACTCGGGCGTGTCGCGGAAGCCGCCTTCGAACTCCACATACTCGGGCGCGATGTCGGGGATCATGCCCTCGGCCGTCTGCGAAGCGCGCATGTCGGCCATGATCTTCCCGTACATGCGGGCCAGATTGTAGCGGTACTGCACCGAGAACTGCATCAGGTGGGCCTGTTCGAGCCAGCCGAGCTTCTCGCGGTGCGGGCAGTCGGTCAGCACGCTCGCGAAGTTGCTGCGTATGGCCCAGTCTATAAGTTCGTAGGTGCGGTTGAACAACGGGTTCGAGCAGTGGAACGTGCCCGCCTCATCGGCCGAGTTGCACGTATGCAGGCCCTTCAAGGCGACGATCTCGGGCATGCCGCCGGCATTATCCGTGCCGGCAGGGACAGCCCCCTCGACCTCAACATAGCGGAAACCGTAATAGGTGAACTGCGGCTGCCACTCGGCATAGCCGCGGCCGTCGGTCGTGTAGCCGAACCAATAGGGGTCGCCCGAGGCGCTCTGGTTCACCGTACTGTCTGGATTGAGCAGTTCCGCAGGGTATAACTTCACATGACGTTTATCTGCGGACTTGACCGACAGGCGTATCACACCCGAGAAGTTCTGCCCCAGATCATACACCCAGCGGCCCTTGCCGTTCTTGAAAATACGCACCGCCGGTATGGTGTCGCGCACCGTCAGCGGTGCCGCACCCTGCGCCACGAGTCCCGTCTTCCACTCCAAGACCAGAGGCTCCTGCCATGCGCTGTCGTCGAATCCCGCCGACGTCCACCCGGGCTGCACATTGTTGGCGTCGTAGTCCTCGCCGCCGTAGATGCTGCTGTATGTGACGGGGCTCTCGGCGGCCCGCCACGACTCGTCGGTCACGATGTTGGCGACCTCGCCGTCGGAATACTCCACACGTATGTTCATGATAAGGCGCGGGGCGCCGTACGAGGCCAGCAGCTTGAAATAACGCTCGCGCGGAATGTTGAAGAAGCCGTTGCCCAGCATCACACCCACGGCGTTCTCTCCCGTCCGAAGATACTCCGTGACATCCAGCGGGACATACAGCGCGTGCTTGTCGTACTTGGTCCATCCCGGGTCCAGAAAATGGTCGCCCGCCTTCTCGCCGTTGATGAACATGTCGAAATGGCCGAGCCCCGACACATAGGCTATCGCCCGCCTCACAGGCTTGTCCACGGCAAACTCCTTGCGGAACTGCGGCAGGCGGTACATGCCGAGCCTCTTGCTGCGGTCGTACCGTTTGTCGACCTCGCCGGAGCCGTGCAGCCCGGGGGTGACGATCTCATCCTCCCTGTCCCCGTCCAGCGAGATCCATGCGGCGCCGGCCCAATCCTTCTCCGAGAGCAAACCCATAGAGAAACTCTCGACCGCGCTCCATGCCGAGGCGTTCCCCTCCCCATCGAAGATCCTGACCTTCCAATAGTATGTCGCGCCCGATTTCAGCCCCTTACCCCCGAAGGGTACGAGAATAGAACGGTCTGACTCGACCTTACCGCTGTCCCATATGCTGCCCTTGTTCCTTGAAAGGTCATCGGGATTGTCCGCAACGAGGATCTCGTACTTCGACTGCACGAAATTCCGCCGCTCGGACCGTATCTGCCAGCTGAACCGCGGCACCAAGGTCTCGACACCCAGCGGGTTGTCGGCCTGTTCGCATTTCAAATTATAGACGGAAAGGTCATTTTCCCCGAATGCCGCCGCGGGAATGAGCAGCGACAGCAGCAATAGGTTAAGAAAGCTCTTCATCGGACCGATTTTTAGGTTAGAGGATTCCTAACAAAGATACCAAACAAAAAGCATATCGGGATATAAAAAATGACACAACAGATGCCTTTTTTGACAATTAACGCATTGCGGCAGGAAAAGGCGGGCCAAAACTGCGGGCGCCGGCGTACAGGCATCCGCACGGGACACGGCCGCGGATGCACCCCGCGCACGGCACGGCACGACATTACGGTACGGGGTCGTAGCCGCTGCCGCCCCACGGATGGCACCGCAGCAACCGTTTGAGCGTGAGCCAGCCGCCCTTCAGCGGGCCGTACTTCCGCAACGCCTCGACGGCATACTGCGAACATGTCGGCACATAACGGCACGACGGCGGCGTAAAGGGCGAGATGCAGTATTGGTAGAACTTCACCAAAAGGATGAACGGCAGCGAGCACAGACGCCTAAAGGCGCGTGCGAATCCGCTCCAAGATACGTTGCACGGCATGTTCTATGCTCCTGTAAGATTGACACTCCTTGACCGAATAGACTATCGCCACATCCACCGCGACGCCCTTGCGGCACACCGTCTCCCGCAGCGCCCCGCGGTTCAGGCGGTAGGCCTCGCGCATGCGGCGCTTGAGCAGGTTGCGGCGGTTGGCCCGCTTGTGGAATTTCTTGGGTACGGAAAACAGCACCTCTACCGACCCCGACGGACACACCGGCAGTGTTTCCGTGCATGCGGAATCCGCCCCGCCCCCATGCTCCGCCGCCGCGGCCGCAGGCCCCTCCGCACGGTACATATAGCGGAAGGGATAGACGAACCCGCCATCACCCTCGGTGAAGAGACGGCGCACCGCACCCAGCGAACGCAGACGCTCGCTTCGCGGAAGCCTGTGGTCGGATATGGATTGTCGGTCGTTCATTTGTACGATAGTTAGCGCTGCCCTTATACAGGAAC
>CASFQF010000156.1 GCA_949296635.1 uncultured Alistipes sp.
CGAGGTCGCCGCGGCCGAGGGCGCGCCCTTCGTCCTCAAGAACGGCACACAGGTAAACTACCCCGCCGGCAACGAGGCCATGCGCCGCAATGCCGAATTCCTCGCCGAGTACATCGGCGGGCAGACGGGCCTGCACCTCATCCCCGCCGAGGGCGGCGCGGCCGCCGGCACCGTGACCCTCGCCTTGGGCGAGGCGGGCGGCAACCCCGAAGGCTACCGTATAGACATCACCGCCGAGGGGGTCACGGTGACCGCACCGACGCCGGCGGGAGTCTTCTACGGCATACAGACCCTGCGCAAGGCCGTGGGCGTGACCCAAGGGCGGTGCGCGCTGCCCGCAGCGACGATAACCGACCAGCCGCGCTTCGCATACCGCGGCATGCACCTCGACGTCTCGCGCCACTTCTTCACCGTGGACGAGGTGAAGACCTACATCGACATGCTGGCCCTGCACAATATCAACCGCTTCCACTGGCACCTTACGGACGATCAGGGCTGGCGCCTCGAGATCAGGAAATACCCCCGCCTGACGGAGGTGGGGTCGCAGCGCAAGCAGACCGTCATAGGCCATAACTCTGGCAAGTACGACGGCAAACCCTACGGCGGATTCTACACGCAGGAGGAGGCGCGCGACATCGTCGCCTACGCCGCCGAGCGCTACATCACCGTCATCCCCGAGATCGACCTGCCCGGGCACATGCAGGCCGCGCTGGCGGCATACCCCGAGCTGGGATGTACGGGCGGCCCCTACGACGTGTGGATGCAGTGGGGCATCTCGGACGACGTCCTCTGCGCGGGCAACGACGCCACCATAGCCTTCATCAAGGACGTGCTGGCCGAGGTGATGGAGATATTCCCCTCGGAGTACATCCACGTCGGGGGCGACGAGTGCCCCAAGGTGCGGTGGGAGAGCTGCCCCAAGTGTCAGGCGCGGATCCGCGCGCTGGGCCTGCGCTCCGACGACAAGCACACGAAGGAGCAGCGTCTGCAGAGCTACGTCATACATGAGGCTGCGGACTTCCTCGCCGCCAACGGCCGCCGCATGATCGGCTGGGACGAGATCCTCGAGGGCGGCCTCGCCCCCGGCGCTACGGTCATGTCGTGGCGCGGCGAGGGCGGCGGCATCGAGGCGGCACGCCTGCACCACGACGTCATCATGACACCCAACACATACCACTACTTCGACTACTACCAAGCCAAGGACACCGCGGCCGAACCGCTGGCCATAGGCGGCTACCTCCCCATAGAACGGGTATACTCCTACGAGCCCATGCCCCGCTCGCTCACCCCCGACGAGCAGCGCTACATCGTGGGCGTGCAGGCAAACCTGTGGACAGAGTACATCCCCGACTTCGCGCAGGTGCAGTACATGGTGCTGCCGCGTATGGCGGCACTGTGCGAGACGCAGTGGTGCTCGCCCGACAAGAAGGTCTACGACCGCTTCCTGCGCCGCGCCGCGCGCCTCTGCGAGATATACGACATCAATGGTTGGAACTACGCCACCCACATATTCGACGTCGACCTCGGCCTCAAACCCGACCCTGCGGCGGGGACGCTCGCCGTCACCGCATCGACCATCGACGGTGCACCCGTACACTACACGCTTGACGGTTCGGAGCCTACGGCCTCGTCACCGTGCATAGGCGAGAGGCTCGACATCTCGTCCGACGCCGTGCTGCGCACGGTGGCCCTGCGCAAGGGCGGCGCGGCCTCGCGTACGACAACCGACACCGTACGGTTCCACAAGGCCGCAATGAAGCCCGTCGAGCTGCTTCAGGCGTCTCACCCGAGTTATACCTTCGGCGGCGCACCGATACTTGCCGACGGCCTCACGGGCGACCGCAACTACAAGACGGGCCGCTGGATAGGGTTCTGCGGCACCGACCTCGAAGCCGTCATCGACCTCGGCGGGCAGACCGAGGTCTCGGCCGTCACGTACCGCACATGCGTCGAGAAGGGAGACTGGATCTTCGACTCGCGCGGCGCGACGGTGTGGGTATCGGACGACGGCACGCAGTTCAGGCAGGTGGCCGACGAGCAGCTCCCCGCCATGAAGGCCGCCGACGGCAACGGCATCTTCACGCACAGGCTGCAGTTCGATGCCGTGAAGTGCCGCTACGTGAAGGTCCTCATCCTCTCGGAGCACTCGATACCCGAGTGGCACGGCGCCAAGGGTTACCCGGGATCCCTCTTCGTGGACGAACTGACGGTCGAGTAGCCGGCGACGGCTGCCGCGGAACCGCTCCCCTGCCGCATGAGACACGGCAGGGGAGCGCCGTTTTATGCCGGCGGCGGAGAGCCCGCCCCGCCGATACGGACGGCACGGGGCAGGAAGGTGCGGGCCGAGTAGCCCCCGCCGCCGCGCACAGTCCGGCGGAAGGGTTGCCCTGTCTGGCGGCCCGCACCGAAAAAATAACGGTTTCAGCCGTTATTTTCGAGAAACATATGATTTCCGGAACAATTTTAGTATATTTGTATTGATTCTAATCTTGTATGGGGAGAGGCCGGTTATGGGTAAGCTGAAAACGTATATCGCCCTCCTGCTGGGCACCGTCTGTACGCTCTCCGCCGCCGCGGAGAACTACCCCGTACGCGGCCGCGTCATAGACCGCATCGCACGCACCCCCGTGCCGTATGCCGCCGTGGTGATCGTCGGCCAAGGCAACAAGGGCGCCTCGACAGATGCCGAAGGCAACTTCGTCATCGAGAACGTCGCCCCGGGAATATACCGCCTCGAAGCCTCGATGCTGGGGTACAAAACAGCCGTAACACCCGAATACATAGTCTCCGCGGGTACGCCCTTCATCGAGATCGAACTCGAGGAGGAGAGCCATGACGTCGATGCCGTCACGGTCACCCCGTCGCCCTTCCGCCGCACGGTCGAGAGCCCCGTGGCGATGAACGTCATCGGCCTGCGCGAGATAGAGAAGAGCCCGGGCTCGAACCGCGACATCGCCCGCATCGTCCGCTCCTACCCCGGGGTGTCGTTCTCGCCCGTAGGCTACCGCAACGACCTCATCGTGCGCGGCGGCGGCCCCTCCGAAAACCGCTTCTTCATGGACGGCATCGAGATCCCCAACATCAACCACTTCGCCACGCAGGGCGCCTCCGGCGGCCCCGTCAGCATCGTCAACGCCGACCTCATCCGCGAGATAAACTTCTACACGGGGGCGTTCCCCGCAGACCGCGCCGGCGGCATGAGCTCGGTGCTCGACTTCCAGCTGCGCGACGGCGACCCCGAACGCCAGACATTCAAGGCGACGCTCGGCGCCTCGGAGGTGGGCCTCAGCGGCAGCGGCCACATGGGCGGCCGCACCACATACATCTTCTCGGTGCGGCAGTCGTACCTGCAGATGCTGTTCAAGCTGCTGGGGCTGCCCTTCCTGCCGAACTACATCGACGGGCAGGCCAAGATCAAGAGCCGCATCTCCGACCGCGACGAAATCACCGTGCTGGCGCTCGCCGGCATCGACGACATGCGCCTCAACACCGGCCAGACGGGCGAGAGCGCCGAGTACCTGCTCAGCTACCTGCCGCAACTCAAGCAGGAGAACTTCACCGCGGGCGCCTCGTACCGCCACTACGCGGGGCGGCACGTGCAGAGCGTGTCGCTGGGCCATACATACCTCAACAACCGAAACCTGAAATACCTCGACAACGACGCCTCGTCGGAGGAGAACCTGCGGCTGCGGTTGCGCGCCGTCGAGCAGAAGACCACGCTGCGCGCCGAAAACCGCTCCTATCTGGGCCGCTGGACGCTGCGCGAGGGCATCGAGGCCGGATACTCCCGCTACAACAACCATACGCTGCAGCGCCTATATGCCGGGCAGGACGCCGCGCTGCTCGACTACGGCACGCGGCTGGGCACAATATTCTGGGGCCTCTTCGTCACCGCCGACTACACCTCGGCCGACAAGCGGCTGACGGTATCGGCGGGGGTGCGCGCCGACGGCTGCGACTACTCGCCCCGCATGGAGGGCATGTGGCGCCAGACCTCGCCCCGCGCCTCGGTATCGTACGCCCTGAACGAGAGCTGGTCGGTGAGCGCCGGCAGCGGAATATACTACCAGCTGCCGCCATATACCGCCCTCGGGTACAAGGATTCGGAGGGAGTGCTGGTCAACCGCGGCCTGAAATACATGCGCGTCTTCTCCAACTCGGCGGGCTTCGACTGGCGCCTGCGCGACCGCCTCATCGTCACCGTGCAGGGCTTCTACAAGGCCTACGGCGACATACCCCTCTCGGTGCGCGACGGAATACCCCTCACGTGCAAGGGCAACGACTACGGCACCGTCGGCGACGAACCCCTCGTGCCGACGGCCGGAGGACGCGCCTACGGCGTCGAGGCTATGGTCAAGTGGCAGATCCCGGGCCGCCTCAACGTCATAGGCTCGGCCACGCTCTACAACAGCGAGTACCGCAACGACCGCCGCTCGCCATACATCGCCTCGGCGTGGGACAACCGCTTCGTGGTCAACGTGAGCGGCACCTACGACTTCGCCCGCCACTGGAGCGTCGGCGCCAAGCTCAGCGCCATAGGCGGCGCGCCCTACACCCCCTACGATGTCGAACGCTCGTCGCTCAAGCAGGCGTGGGACGCGCAGGGCCGGCCATACTACGACTACTCGCAGTACAACAGCGGACGGCTGCCGGCATTCGCACAGCTCGACCTGCGCATCGACAAGATCTTCTATTTCGAGCGCTGGATGCTGGGATTCTATATCGACCTGCAGAATGTCACGGGCAGCAAGCTCCGCCAGCCCGACGTGCTGATGAGCACGGGCGTGGTC
>CASFQF010000157.1 GCA_949296635.1 uncultured Alistipes sp.
CTCCCGATTTCACGCTCAACGACCCTGACGGCAAGCCCGTCACCTTGAGTTCGCTGCGCGGCAAGTGGGTGGTGCTCGACTTCTGGGGCACGTGGTGCGGATGGTGAATCAAGGGCATCCCCGAGATGAAGAAGTACGAGGAGAAATACCGCAAGCGCTGCACCTTCGTCAGCATCGACTGCTTCGACACGCCCGAGAGGTGGAAAGAGGGGCTCGAGAAACACCAGATGCCGTGGATACAGGTGTACAACCCCGACGACGCCCCGCTCGACAAGAACGCAATCGTACTCTACGGCGTGCAGGGCTACCCCACCAAGATCATCATCGACCCCGACGGCCGCATACACAAGGTCTTCGCAGGCGAGGGGCCCGATTTCTACAAGGAACTTGACGCCGTGCTTTAGCCATCGGCGCCGCACGATACACACAGATAAGAGGCAGGGCATACCGGGCCCTGCCTTTTTCATTCCTTAAAAAATTTTTCGCTACCTTTGCGGCATGGATTTCAAACTCGTGTCGGATTATGCGCCCACGGGCGACCAGCCCGAAGCCATCGCCCAGCTCATCGACTCGATCGAGAGCGGGGCGCGCCACAACACGCTGCTCGGCGTGACGGGCTCGGGCAAGACCTTCACCATAGCCAACGTGGTGGCGCACCTCAACCGCCCGACCCTTGTCCTGAGCCATAACAAGACCCTCGCGGCACAGCTCTACGGAGAGTTCAAGAACTTCTTTCCCGAGAATGCCGTCGAGTATTTCGTATCCTATTACGACTATTACCAGCCCGAGGCATACCTCCCATCGACCGATACATACATCGAGAAGGACCTCGCCATAAACGACGAGCTGGACAAGCTGCGCCTGCACGCCACGGCGACGCTGCTGTCGGGGCGGCGCGACGTGGTGGTGGTATCGAGCGTATCGTGCCTCTACGGCATAGGCAACCCGAACGACTTCCACGCCACCTCGATCGCTATCCGCACGGGCGACGTGGTCAACTACAAGCACTTCATGTACCGCCTCGTGGAGGCGCTCTACACCCGCACCGAGACCGACATGGCGCCCGCCACCTTCCGCGTCAAGGGCGACACCTTCGACATCATGCCCGCCTTCGGCGACAACTGCTACCGCGTCACCTTCTTCGACAACGAGATAGAGTCGATACAGACCATAGACCCCGTAAGCGGCCAGCGGTTCGAGACGCTGGACGAGGTGACCATCTTCCCCGCCAACCTCTTCGTCACGACCAAGGAGCATATCAACTCGGCTGTGCAGCAGATATACCTCGATCTGGGCAGGCAGATCGAGTTCTTCGAGCGGCAGGGCCGCATGGTCGAGGCGCAGCGCATAAAGCAGCGCGTGGAGTACGACCTCGAGATGATCAAGGAGCTGGGCTACTGCCCGGGCATAGAGAACTACTCGCGCTATTTCGACGGGCGGCCCGAGGGGACGCGCCCCTTCTGCCTTCTGGACTACTTCCCGAAGGACTACCTCATGGTCATAGACGAGAGCCACGTCACACTGCCGCAGGTGCACGCCATGTACGGCGGCGACCGCGCCCGCAAGGAGAACCTCGTCGAGTACGGCTTCCGCCTACCCGCGGCCAAGGACAACCGCCCGCTGCGCTTCGAGGAGTTCGAACAGCTGATGGGCACGGCGATATATGTCAGCGCCACACCCGCAGACTACGAGCTGGTGAAGAGCGAGGGCGTGGTCGTCGAGCAGCTCATACGCCCCACGGGGCTGGTAGACCCGCCGCTGGAGGTGCGCGTGACGCTCAACCAGATAGACGACCTCATAGAGGAGATAGACAAGCGCGTGAAGGTCGAGGACAAGATCCTCATCACCACCATCACCAAGCGCATGGCCGAGGAGCTGTCGAAATACTTCGACCGCGTTGGCATCCGCAATCGGTACATACACTCCGATGTCGACACCCTCGAGCGCGTACAGATACTCGAGGACCTGCGTGCCGGCATGTTCGACGTGCTGGTGGGGGTCAACCTGCTGCGCGAGGGCCTCGACCTGCCGGAGGTAGGGCTCGTGGCGATCCTCGACGCCGACAAGGAGGGCTTCCTGCGCAACGTCCGTTCGATAACGCAGATCGCGGGGCGCGCCGCACGCCACTCGAACGGCCATGTAATACTCTACGCCGACCGCTGCACAGACTCGATGGTGGCGGCCATAGAGCAGAGCAACCGCCGGCGCGAGAAACAGGTGCAGTACAACATAGAACACGCGATGCTGCCGCGGCAGGCGCAGAAGAGCGGCTCGGGGCAGAACCTGCTCATAAGCCAGCAACCGCAGCAGCAGCCCGCCGCCGCGACGGTGCTCTACCCCTCGGTGGAGCAGGGCGGCATGATCGCCGCCGACGTGCAGACGACATACGACGCCGCCGACCTCGACACGCTCATAGCGAAGGCGCGCGACGATATGGAGCGGGCGGCCAAATCGCTCGACTTCCTTGCCGCGGCGCGTTACCGCGACCGCATGTACGAATTGCAGAAACTCAAGGAGGAGGCCCGCTGATCCTTCTTGTATCATAACCAAAAACAATCAAACACAAATGAAGAAAAAGACAGCACGACAGGGTACTCCTTGTTTCCGACGCTGGAGCCGCAAAGCATACGGCATATTCGCCTCGCTCGGCCGCTGCGTCAACATCGGGGTCCTCTCGGTCAGCATGTCGATCATCTCATCTGCGACGGCCGGGGCCCAAGACACGGGTGCCGACACCACTTCCGTCTACCGCTCCGTGGAGATGGAACGGGTGAATGTCGCGGGGCGGCAAGCCTCCACCTCGCGCAGCATCGCGTCGCAGACGCCCGTCTTCAACCGCTCGACGGAGAGCGTCGCGCCCTTGCAGACCATAGAGTCTGCACTGCGCCTTTCGCCTGCCGTCGACGTGCGCGAGCGCGGCGGCAAGGGAATACAGACCGACATCTCGATCCGTGGAGGTTCCTTCGATCAGACCATGATCACTCTCAACGGCATCAACTTCACCGATGCCAGAACCGGACACCAATCCCATTCGCTTCCCATCGACATCAATGCAGTCTCCGCCATAAACGTCATCGACGGCGTCTCGGGCGTGGGAGCCTACGCCGGCGCCGTGGACATACGTACCGCACCGCTCTACCCCCGCTACATCAGCGTCGAGGCTTCGGGCGGCGCCTACGGTTACGGCTACGGCTCGCTGGCCGGAGGATACACCACCGACCGCCTCTCTCTCTTGGTGACGGGATCGGCACGCCGCAGCGGAGGGTACACGCACAACACCGACTTCATGAATTACAACGGTTACGCGCGGCTCTCATACTCGTCACCCAAGGCGGGGCTGTTCGACATTCAGGCCGGATACCAGAACCGAGCCTTCGGCGCCAACGGATTCTATTCGCTCTCCTACCCCGACCAGTTCGAGCAGACCTCGACGGCGCTGGCGTCGCTGCGCTGGCTGCGGCAGGGCGAACGGCTGCGCCTGACGGCAAACGTCAGCTACCGCATGAACACCGACCGTTTCGAACTCATGCGCGGCGACGAGTCGAAGGTGCCCTTCAACCACCACATCACCGACAACATCGGTGCCGAGGCTGGGGCGGGATACCGTTGGGCCGCGGGCGAGACATCGGCAGGCATCGACATGGCATACAACCATATATACAGCACCGTCCTCGGGGACGAGTGCGCCCCGAAACGCATCCGCGGCATCGAATACAACCACCGCAAGGGGCGCACCACCGTAAACGCCACGCTGCGCCACGAGAAGCGGTGGCGCCGCCTATCCCTGAACGGGGCCGTCGGCGTCAGCCGTTCGGACTACGGCACCGACGCCCTGTGGAACATCGGCGCGGGATACAACGCGGGCCGCTGGTGGTCGTTCGACGCGGGCGTGGTGGAGTCGATGCGCCTGCCTACATACACCGACCTCTACTACACCGCCGCAGGCTATAAAAGCGACCGCAACCTCTCCCCCGAGCACGCCCTCACGTACCACGTGTCGGCACAATACCGCCGCAGCGGCTGGGAGGCGGGGCTCTACACCTACTACCGCCGCGGCCGCAACGTCATAGACTGGGTGAAGCAGAATGCCGACGACGACTGGCGGTCGATGCAGATAACCGAGATGAACACCCTCGGCGCCGAGATGTCGCTCGCATACGTCACCGAAGGGTGGATGCGGCGCGCCTCCATCGGGTACGGATACATCCATCAGGATTCCGACAGCAAGGGTATGATCTCGAAATATGCGCTCGACTACATGCGCAACAAGCTCTCGGCACGCCTCGACACGGCCCCCGCACGCCGCCTGACGATCTCGGTAACGGGTACGCTATACGACCGCATAGGGTCATACGCGGGCCGCGACGGCGCCGTACACTCCTATTCGCCCTACTTCCTGCTCGATGCCCGCGCGGCATACGACATATGGAAGATGCGCGTTTATGTCGACGCCACGAACATCACCTCCGCCGTATATTACGACTACGGCGGGCTGCGCATGCCCGACTGCTGGGTCTCGGCAGGCGTGATATTCACTATCAGATAAAGCTAACGTAATTTCAGCGGGAAGGACAGACGCCGGCCTCATGGCCGGCGTCGCTTTTTCAGGTAATGATGCCAAAAATGGTTGGTGACATATAATGTAACCGACATAATATTTGGCAGTTATAAGGATAAAACAGAGATTAGTAGAAACGGGTTTCTA
>CASFQF010000158.1 GCA_949296635.1 uncultured Alistipes sp.
CTCCCATGCGGCCCGAAGGGGCATTGCGGCGGGTGGGGGGCGCACGGGGCGGTTCCGGCGGCAGGCGCGCGGCATCGGGGGCGGAGCCTGTCGGCAGGTGGATAATTTGTTGATATTTTTGTATGACGATTAGTTCCTTTTATCGAAAAAATGGCGTACATTTGCATTCATGAATGCCAAGGGGAGACATACGGTTCTCGGAAGCAGTTTTTCGTCGCCGGCCATTCATGCGTGCTTCGGCGTGCGGCGTGCGGCGGGTCCCGTTGGCCGGTTCTGTGCATATATGCGGCTATCGGCGGCGATACGGGCTGGCGGCGGACGTGCGGCCATGTTCGGTGCGGCGTCCGGTGCGGGCTGTCGCTCGCGGTTTGACAGCTTAATGGAAACAATAGGATAAATGTAGCCGTTGCAGCACTCTGCAGCGGCTGTGTTTTTAACATTATTATACTGATATTATGAAAGTTGGAGTGATTATGGGGTCGACCAGCGATTGGGAAGTCATGTCGGCTGCGGCGGATATGCTCGAGGAGCTGGGTATCGAGTACGAAAAACGTGTGGTGAGTGCGCACCGTACGCCGCAGCTCATGTACGACTATGCTGCGACGGCACGCGAACGCGGCATCGGTGTCATCATCGCCGGAGCGGGAGGCGCGGCGCACCTGCCGGGCATGACGGCCGCCATGACTTCGCTGCCCGTTATCGGCGTGCCCGTCAAGTCGCGTGCGCTGAACGGGCTGGACTCGCTGCTTTCGATCGTGCAGATGCCTGCGGGCGTACCCGTGGCTACGGTAGCCATCAACGGCGCCAAGAATGCGGCCCTTATCGCCGCCTCGATCCTTGCGCTGCAGGACAGCGCGCTGGCCGAGCGGCTCGACACCTTCCGCCGCCGCCAGACGGAACAGGTCATGAAAGCCGAGCTGTAATGCGTACGATCGGTATCATAGGAGGCGGGCAGCTCGGGCTGATGATAGCCGAGCAGGCCCGTATACTCGGGGCGCGGACCATATGCCTCGACCCGTCGCACGACGCTCCGGCATTCGCCGTGTGCGACGACCACATCACGGCCAAGTTCGACGACTGCGAGGCGCTGGAGGAGTTGTGCCGCCGCAGCGATGTGGTGACATACGAGTTCGAGAACGTCCCGGGCTACCTGCTCGTCGACCTCGAACGCAAGTACAACATCAAGCAGGGGTTCCGCCCGCTGTTCGATTCGCAGGACCGCCTGCGCGAGAAGGACAATGCCCGCAGCCACGGGCTTGCGTGTCCGAACTATCGGGCCGTGTCTACGGCAGAAGAGTTGCACGGCGCCGTGGCGGAGTTCGGGTACCCGTGCGTGCTGAAGACCCGTACGCTGGGATACGACGGATACGGACAGTGCCTGCTGCGTTCGGCGGATGAGCTGCCGGCTGCGGAGAAGATGCTCTCGGTGCCGTGTATTCTCGAGGAGTTCGTCCGTTTCGACTATGAGGCGAGCATCATCATGGTGGGCGGGGGCGACGATATTGTTTCGTTCCCCATCGGGCGCAACATTCATGGTGGAGGTATTCTCGATCTGTGCATCGTGCCGGCACCCGAGATGGCGGACGACGTACGCCGCCGCATGGAGGAGCAGAGCGTGCGTTTCATGCGCGACTGCGGCTACCGCGGCATTCTGGCCATCGAATGCTTTGTGCGCGGCGGCGAGATCCTCTTCAACGAGATGGCGCCGCGCCCGCACAACAGCGGCCACTATACGATCGAGGGGTGTACGACCAACCAGTTCCGCGAGTTGTGCCGCTACCTTCTGGACATGCCTCTGGAGCGGCCGCAACTGAAGGCCCCGACGGTTATGAAGAACATTCTGGGCCGCGATCTGGAGGAGGCGAGGCGTGTCGCCGCCGAAGGCCGTGAAAACGTGTACGTACACATCTACGGCAAGAGCGAATCGCGTCCGCGCCGCAAGATGGGCCACATAACATATGTGGGTATGACGCGCGAAGAGTATGAGGAGCGGTGGAGCGGCCGTTTCGTCAAGGAGTAGAAACTTATTTGTCAAGAAATACGTCAAGGACAAAACAACAGACCATTCGAATATGAAGAATTATCGTATTTTCGTCGAAAAGTATCCTCGGTTCCAAGTCGAGGCCGAGACTCTCCGCAAGGAGCTGAACAACAATCTGGGACTGCACATCGGATCGTTGCGCCTGCTTAACGTATACGACCTGTTCGGGTTCTCGGAGGAGCTGCTCGAAAAGAGCCGCTATGCCGTCTTCGGCGAGATCGTCACCGACTGCGTGAGCGACGAATGCGATCTTGCGGGCAAGCGTTATCTGGCGGTGGAGTATCTGCCCGGGCAGTTCGACCAGCGTGCCAGCTCGGCCGTTGCGTGCGTGCGCCTGATAGAGCCTACGGCTGACATACGTATCAAGAGCTCGAAACTGCTTATCTTCGACGATACGGTCTCGGACGGGGATATGGCCCGTATCGAGCATTACTATATCAACGCCGTGGAGTCGCGGCGCAAGGACCTTGCGGTGTTGACCGACATGGAGCATGCCGAGGTTAAGCCCGTGCCGGTGTTGACGGGCCTTACGGCTCTGAAGGATGAGGAGCTGGAGGCGTATTGCAAGCGGTACAGTCTGGCGATGAACGCCGACGACTTGCGCGAGGTGGTCAACTACTACAAGGCCGAGGGGCGCGATCCGTCGGAGACGGAGCTGCGTATCCTCGACACCTATTGGAGCGACCACTGCCGCCATACGACATTCACGACGGAGATCACGCACATCACGGTCGACGAGTCGTTCCTGAGCGATGAGCTGGGCGAGTCGATCGAGACACTGCACCGCATACGCAGGGAGCTGGGGCGCGAGGAGAAGAGCCTCTGCCTTATGGAACTTGCGACCATCGGCGCGCGCTATCTTAAGAAGACGGGCGTGCTGGACAATCTCGAACAGAGCGAGGAGAACAACGCCTGCAGCATCTTCGTCGACGTGGATGTGGACGGGCGTACGGAGAAGTGGCTTCTGCAGTTCAAGAACGAAACGCACAACCATCCCACCGAGATCGAGCCTTTCGGCGGGGCCTCGACATGTCTGGGCGGCGCGATACGCGACCCGCTGTCGGGCCGCAGCTACGTATATCAGGCGATGCGTGTGACGGGTGCCGGCGACATATACAAGAGCGTTGCCGAGACCATGAAGGGCAAGCTGCCGCAGCGTATCATCAGCACCAAGGCCGCGGCGGGGTATTCGAGCTACGGCAACCAGATAGGTCTGGCTACGACGCACGTGCGCGAGATATACCATCCCGACTATGTGGCCAAGCGTCTGGAGGTAGGTGCCGTCGTGGGCGCCGTCAAGGCGGAGAACGTGCGGCGCGAGTCGCCGGCTGCGGGGGATGTGATCCTGCTGCTGGGCGGACGCACCGGACGCGACGGCATAGGCGGCGCGACGGGTTCGTCGAAGGAGCACAACGTAAAGTCGATCGAGGAGTGCAGTTCGGAGGTGCAGAAGGGAAACGCCCCCGAGGAGCGCAAGCTCGAGCGTCTGTTCCGGCGTGAGGAGGTTACGCGCCTGATAAAGAAATCCAATGATTTCGGCGCCGGCGGCGTCAGCGTGGCCATAGGCGAGCTGGCCCCGGGGCTGGACATATACCTCGACCGCGTACCGGTGAAGTACAGCGGCCTGAATGCTACGGAGCTGGCCATAAGCGAGTCGCAGGAGCGTATGGCGGTGGTTGTCGAGCGTAAGGATATGGAGAGGTTTATGGAGTATTGCCACTCGGAGAATGTCGAGGTGACGTATGTCGCCGACGTGACCGACACGAACCGCATGAAGATGTTTTATGGCGGCGAGAAGATCGTCGACCTATCGCGCGAGTTCATCGACAGCGCCGGAGCCAAGCACTATACGTCGATCCGTGTCGCCGCCGTGGAGGACCGCGACCCGTTCCGCCGCGAGGTCAAGGGGGCGACGCTGCGCGAGCGCGTCGAGGCCGACCTGCAGGATGACAATGTGGTGTCGCAGCGCGGCCTGATCGAGATGTTCGACTCGACGATAGGCGCCTCTACGGTGCTGATGCCCTTCGGCGGCGTGACGCAGAATACCGAGACGCAGGTGTCGGTGCAGAAACTGCCCGTGGGCAATGCCGTGACCAATACGGCCAGCATCATGGCCTTCGGCTACAACCCGTATATCACATCGTGGAGCCCCTATCATGGTGCGGCTTATGCCGTCGTGGAGGCCGCGAGCAAGGTTGTCGCCGCAGGTGCGCGGTATGACAGGATGCGATACTCGTATCAGGAGTATTTCGAGCGCATGCACGGCGAGACTTCGTGGGGCAAGCCTTTGGCGGCGCTGCTCGGAGCGTTGCGCATGCAGGTGGAGCTGGGCCTGCCGTCGATCGGCGGCAAGGACTCTATGAGCGGTACGTTCCAAGACATAAATGTCCCGCCCATGCTGATGGCCTTCGGTATCACCACGGTGGATGCCCGTACGGTCATAAGCCCCGAGTTCAAGGCCGGAGGGCACAACATATATATCATACGCCATACGCCCCGTGCCAATTACATGCCCGACAGCGAGGCGTTGAAGCGCAACTTCGATTTCGTGAGCACGGCAATCGAGAGCGGCGGCATAGTTGCGGCATATGCCGTGGGTTTCGGCGGCGTGGTGGAGGCCGTGTCGAAGATGTCGTTCGGCAACCGCTTCGGGGTGAATGTCA
>CASFQF010000159.1 GCA_949296635.1 uncultured Alistipes sp.
GTATGATCTCCGAGGCGAAGAACCGCATGGGGCGGTCGGTGAGCGTATCCTTAGGATAGAAGGGCTCGCCTTCGGGCAGGCGCCGCAGCACGGCCTCGAGCAGCCCTTTCATGTTGAACTGCTCCTTGGCCGAGACGGGGACGATCTCGGCGTCGGGCATCTTTGCATGCCAGCGGTCGACGATAGCCTCCAGAGCCTCCGGCGTCGTGAGGTCGATTTTGTTTATCACCACCACGGCGGGTATTCCGCTGCGGACGATGCGCCCGACGATTTCATCCGAGCGGTCGCTCTGCTCGACGGTGTCGGTGACGTAGAGTATTACGTCGGCGTCGTCGACGGCACCGCGCACGAAACTCATCATCGTTTCTTGTAGCTTGTATGCCGGCTTGAGTATTCCGGGCGTATCGGAATATACTATCTGGAAATCATCGCCGTCGACAATGCCCATAATGCGGTGGCGGGTGGTCTGAGCCTTCGAGGTGATGATCGAGAGGCGTTCGCCCACGAGGGCGTTCATGAGTGTCGACTTGCCGACATTGGGATTGCCTATGATGTTTACGAATCCTGAACGGTGCATCCTTTCTCCGGATTATATAATTCCCGCAAATGTACTTATAAAAAATAACCCTTGCAAACGCAAGGGCTTTCGGATGTCGTTTTTCGGTATTTGCGGCGGCGTGGTAGTTACGCCCGCATATGGTTTGCCGGGCGGATCATTTCCACTCGTGGAAGAATGCCCCCTCTTTGGCCGAGAAGAATGTCTTGCCGTCGGCCGTCTTGAGCGTCATGAGGTTGTACTCGCTGAAGTTCTCTATCGAACCGTTGAGTGCCGGCCCTTCGCCCGTGGGCGTCATCGTTATGTCGGGTTTGCGGTAGGTGTAGGTGAACCCGATCTTGGTCTGTTCGATCACCTTGTCGCGGTCGGCGTAGTGGTTTTCGTCGACGTCGTACGTGGTGACCGTATAGTCGGCGTGTGTCGCGTCACGGAACTCCAAGGACGAGATGATGAGCCTGTCGGGTTCCTTGATCGAGAAAGTCTCCCATTTCGACGCCTCGAGCTTGTCGGGCAGAGGTATCGTTTTCTCTTTGCTGCATGACGAAAGGAGTGTTGCCATAGATGCTGCGCCGCAGATTATGGCGGTGAGGATGATATGTTTCATAACAACGGAAATTAGGTATGTTTTACGTTTAAGTAACGCCTGCACGGCTGATTTATTGTATATGGCTGCAATATTTGCTCATTTACACTGCGTGGTTCTCCTTTGTGTCGTATAAAATGTCTTGTTTGGGAAATAGAGGCGGCTTGTTTTATCCCGTTTTATGCGTCTGCGGCGGGGATTCCCATAAAAAACCACCTTCCTGCAAGGGGAAGGTGGTGATGTTCGGGCCTGAAAATATTTAAAAAGTGTGTTGTGGCTGGGTGCTTTCAGCGGCGGAATCCGCGCGGCATCTTGGGCATCTTCATGTTGCCGCCGGCAACCATCTTCATCATCTTGCGCGTCTCCTCGAACTGCTTCATCAGGCGGTTGACATCGGCCAGCGTCGTGCCGCTGCCCTTGGCTATGCGCTCGCGGCGGCGGGCATTGATTATCTCGGGCTTCTCGCGCTCCTCGGGCGTCATCGACGAGATGATGGCCTCGGTCTGCTTGAAGGCGTCGTCCGGTATGTCGACATTCTTGAGCATCTTGCCCATGCCGGGGATCATCGAGGCTATGTCCTTCAGGTTGCCCATCTTCTTGATCTGGTTGATCTGGTCGATGAAGTCGTTGAAGTTGAATTGGTTTTTGACGATCTTCTTCTTCAGGCGGCGTGCGGCCTCCTCGTCGTACTGCTCCTGCGCGCGCTCCACGAGCGATACCACGTCGCCCATGCCGAGGATACGGTCGGCCATGCGTTCGGGGTGGAACACCTGAAGGGCATCCATCTTCTCGCCGCTCGAGATGAACTTCAGCGGCTTGTCCACAACCGAACGGATCGAGATGGCGGCGCCGCCGCGCGTATCGCCGTCGAGTTTCGTCAGTACCACGCCGTCGAAATCGAGGCGGTCGTTGAACTCCTTGGCCGTGTTGACGGCATCCTGCCCCGTCATGGCATCCACGACGAAGAGTGTCTCGCTCGGCTTGACGGCGCTCTTGATGGCGGTGATCTCCTGCATCATGGCCTCATCCACGGCAAGGCGGCCCGCCGTATCGACTATGACGACGTTGTACGACTTGTCGCGGGCGTAGCGTATGGCGTTCTGCGCTATCTGCACGGGGTACATGTTGCCCTCCTCGGTGTAGACCTCTACGCCGATCTGCTGGCCCAGCACCTTCAGCTGGTCGATGGCGGCGGGACGGTATACGTCGCCTGCGACGAGCAGCACGTGGCGGCCGCGCTTGGTCTTGAGCATCGAGGCGAGCTTGCCCGAGAAGGTGGTCTTACCCGAACCTTGGAGACCGGCGATGAGGATTACGGCGGGCGTGCCTTCGAGGCGGATGTCGGTTGCCGTGCCTCCCATGAGCTGTGCCAGCTCGTCGCGGACGATCTTTGTCATCATCTGGCCGGGTTTGACGGCTGTCAGCACGTTCTGTCCCAGCGCCTTCTGTTTCACCTCGTCGGTGAAGGTCTTGGCGACCTTGTAGTTGACGTCGGCATCGATGAGCGCGCGGCGTATCTCCTTGAGCGTCTCGGCTATGTTGATCTCGGTAATGCGGCCCTCGCCCTTGAGGATCTTGAAGGATCTCTCTAATTTGTCGGTTAAGTTCTCGAACATCGGTTTATATCGCTTTAATTATTTCAATCGGTTATTCGGATCCCTTTTCGTCAAGCCCGGCCGCTCCGCAGGGAGGGGCTTGGAGACGATCGCCGGCAAAGATACAAAATCTTCCGGATTAAGCGGCTTTTGCGATGGATTTTAAGCATGCGCCAACGACGCTGTGTCAATCGTGATGCGGTGCCGGCGCCGTATCCGAAATGGCGCTTTCAGGCGGAAAAACATAAAAAACCTGCCCTTTGCAGGATCGCAGAACGGCGAAAAAACGTATCTTTGCCATAATTGCCGGCAAATGCCGGCACAGGGAAAATGAAGGAACGTATCGAATATTACGACTTCCTGCGGGGTGTGGCCATCGTGGGGGGCATCGGCATCCATGCCTTCTGGGCCTATCAGGACCGCCTTGCGGCCTCGGGGATGGAGTTGTGCGACATAAACCTTTTTGTGCGTCAGCTCATAGGCTGCTGTGTGCCCGTTTTTTTGGCTCTGTCTGGATTTTTCCTTGCGGGGCGCGACCTGTCCACACCGTCGAAATATTTCGGGTTCCTGCGCCGCCATGTGGCGAGGGTGTATATTCCGTGCCTGATCTTCTCGCTGCCGTTTCTCGCGGGCGGCCTGATGCGGTACGCGGGGTGCGACAACGCCTTCGTCGACGTATGCATGAACCGCTGGCTTACATGCAAGCAGGGGGGTATCGTCGGGAACATTCTCTATTATCTGGTGTGCGGCGAGGCGGTCTACTATTTCGTGGCCGTCATAATACAGTTCTATGTGCTTATGCCGCTCGTGCAGCGGCTCGCCGACATGCGGGGACGGGGGATTTTCATCGCCTTTGTGGTGTCGCTCCTGTCGACGCTCGTGCTGGAGTATGTCGCCTATATCATGAAGGTGAACCTTGCGCTGATCATTTACGGCGGGCTTTTCCCGTTCTGGACCCTGTTCTATGTGCTCGGCGCATATTACGGCCGCGGTTACAGGCTCGGCCTGCCGTGGCGTTGGCTGGCTGTGGCGGCCTTCCTGCTGGTGTTCCTGCTCTGTTGGGAGACATATTGGCTCATAGAAGGGCACGGTTTCCATATAGGCACGGCCATGGGCAACCGCAAGCTGGGGTGGATATTGTATTGCACGGTGTGCGTGGTCATGATGTTCGAGGCGGCGCCGCACTACCGTTCGAATGCCTTTACGCGCTTCATGGCGGTGGCGGGCGAGTATTCGTTCGGCATATACCTCATACACCTGTTTTTCCTGCTGTTCGTCGTCAAGCCCCTCATCCCGGGCCTGAATTGGATGGTTGAGGCGGTGTTGTCGCTGCTGTTGTCTATGGCGGCAATATGGGTATGCCGCAAAGTATCGTTGCCGTTTTCGAAAAAATATCTGGGTTTCTGACACGCGGGTATCCGCGGCGTTTAATTTGCAGCGAATCGTATCATGTATTTCACAGGTCTCATAATCGGTATAGCCACTTTCCTCATAATAGGGATCTTCCACCCATTCGTAATCAAGGGCGAATACTATTTCGGCGTACGGATATGGTGGGTATTTGCCCTCTCTGGCGTTGCGGCCGTCACGGCATCGCTGCTTGTCGAGAACATCATGGTGTCGACGCTGCTGGCGGTGTGGGGCGCCTCGTCGTTCTGGGGCATAGGCGAACTGTTTGAACAGCGCAAACGTGTCGAAAAGGGCTGGTTCCCCAAGCGCGACAAACGCGGGCGGAAGGATCGCACCGCAGGGAAATAGCGCTTCCTGCCGCCTGCTGTCACTCCGCACTGCCGCCGCCGGAGTCTGATGGGGTGCGCAGTTTGGGGTTGTTGCGGTGACGGTCGCGGTCGCGCGAGGTCTTCTTTGCGAAGGAGTCCTCGATGGCGGCCGTCAGGTCTACG
>CASFQF010000160.1 GCA_949296635.1 uncultured Alistipes sp.
GACATACGTAGCCAACGATTCGTCGTACGACATCACGGGAGTCGAGCCCGACACGTCGCTCTCGAACGCCTACAACAGCACCTACACCACCCACCGCGTGGGTCCGGGCATACGCTACTCGAAGGACGGTACCACCATGACGGCAAACCTCTACTACCAGTACTCGAAACTCGACGGCGACACCTCGTCGGAGCGCATATCGCACTCGTACAACAACCTCACCTACTTCATGATGGGTAACTTCAACATCAACTCGCAGAATACGATACGGCTTTTCGTCAACTCGATGACCGAGAACCCGAGCATCACACGCCTGCAAGGCATCTACGACGTGTCGGACGCACAGTACATCTCGCGCGGTAACCCGCTGCTGAACCCCTCGTACAGCAATATGGTCAACTTCCACTATATCAACTCGAACGTCGAAAAG
This sequence comes from uncultured Alistipes sp., assembly GCA_949296635.1. Classification (GTDB taxonomy): domain Bacteria; phylum Bacteroidota; class Bacteroidia; order Bacteroidales; family Rikenellaceae; genus Alistipes. Next base: position 431 of record CASFQF010000160.1, read on the forward strand.
GGCCGCACCTTCATGTGGATGTTCTCGATGCAGAACACCTCGGACTACATCACCACCAGCACCGACTACAACACCACCATCGACGTCGACAACGGAGACGGCACCACCACGACCTACAACCCGCTGCAATATACCACCTATACCAACATGGACGGATATTGGAACCTGCGCACCAACCTGAGCTACGGCCTGCCCATAGGGTTCCTATCGTCGAACCTCAACCTGCGCGCCGGCGTCTCGTACTCGCAGACCCCGACCCTCATAAACGGAGCGAAGAACACCGCCTCGACCATAAGCTACGACACGGGCATAGTCTTGGGCAGCAACATATCGGAGAACGTCGACTTCACCCTCTCGTGGAACGGCACCTACTACGAGTCGAAGAACTCGCTCGCCGCAGGCGGCACGGCAAACCGCTACTTCAACCACACGGCATCGGGGAACCTGAAACTCGTACTCTGGGGCGGCTTCACCTTCACCGCCAGCGCCGCGTACAACCAATACATCGGTTTCACGAACGACTACAACGAACAATATCTCCTCTGCAACGCATACATCGGCAAGAAGGTCTTCCGCAGCCAGCTCGGCGAGATACTCGTAGGTGTAAACGACATATTCAACCAGAACACGGCCTTCGCCCGCACCACAGGCTCGGGATATACGCAGAACGCATGGAACAGCGTCGTTGGCCGCTACTTCAGCATCAAGTTCAACTACAACATACGCCACTTCGGCAAGAACGCCTCGAAGAACATCGTGGACTACGACCTCGGCAGCAGCCGTCGCGGTCCGGGCGGCATGGGAGGCCCGGGCCCGAGATAGGCCTCACGCCGACATACGGAAAGACAATCCGGCGGGACAAATGTCCCGCCGGATTGTTGTATTGAATGAGAACGGTTTGTTTGGTTGCCTTATGACATAAAAAGGCGGACAACCCTCTCGAATTGTCCGCCTTGAGTAGCGGGGGGAGGACTCGAACCTCCGACCTTCGGGTTATGAGCCCGACGAGCTGCCAACTGCTCCACCCCGCGATGTATGACCTTTACGTTCCAACCTCCTGTACCTCAAACGCCACGCCCCTTGTCGGAGCCCCGCTTCCTGTAGGTGTCGGGAGGTTTTTCCGTTTTGGTAGTGCAAAGATAGTGAAAAAATCGTTACATGCAAAAATATTTTCATGAAAATGCAGCCTTCGGGTCAAGGTGCCGCCAATGGATTGAGCCCGCATGCGCCCTTTTCTGTTGCAGGACCGCCTGCCGCCTGCCATCAACGGCCGAGATTTTCAGCCACGATCTCCGACAGGTCGGCCACACGCCGCGCCGAACCGCGCATGATTGCCTTCTTGCAGAGCGGGCACGCCGTAACCACGGTCTCGGCGCCCGTCGCATCCAGCTCCTGCGCCACGCCTTCGGCTATCCTGAGCTGCTGGGCGTCGTTTATGGCGGTGTTCGCTACCGACGAGCCGCAGCAGAGGGCATCCCTGCCCGTATGCGCCGGCTCCAAAAGGTGTCCCACAGCCTCGATCACGGCACGCGGCTCGTCGTATATGCCGCTGCCGCGCCCCAGCTCGCACGGGTCATGATATGTGAACGTCGCGGCCGAATATTTCACCGACAGGCGCCCTTGATGCATCAGCCGCAGGATATATTCCGAATGGTGCAGCACCTCTATGCCCTGCAGGCCGTACTCCTCACGGAATACGCGCAGGCAGATCGGGCATGACGTCACCAGCGTGGTTATGCCGTGGCGGCGGAACAGCTCCTTGTTGTAGTCGATCATCTTCTGCGCCGAGTCCACCTCGCCCGAGAGCTTGAGCGGGCGCCCGCAGCATACGCCACCGTCCTTGTCGGCCCACCACACATCCTCGCGCGCCGCCTCGAATATACGCTGCATCGCCGCAAGCGTCTTGGGCGTAAGCAGCGTCATGCACCCCGCGAAGTAACCCACACGCCCCTCACCCTGCGAACGGTCCAGTCCCGCGAGATAGTTGTAACGCCGCTCGTTGGGAATGTTGCGCATGGTCGAACGCGAGTTGAGCCTCAACGTATTGAGGTTTATGCCCACGGGGCATACGGCCTCGCAGCGGCCGCACATGAGGCAGTTGTTCGCTATCTTCTGCTGCAGCATCGCGTAACGGCGGTCGCGCAGGAAATAGACCGACTGCACGTCGTTTATGCCCAGCTGGCTCTGCAGCTGGCAGGGATCTATGCATATGCCGCAGCGCGAGCATGCCTGTATCTCGAAGTTGTCGTACGACTTCTCCTTGGCTTCGGGCCGCAGGCTGTAATGGCGCAGGAATATGAGCGGTATCTCGGTGAAGATATGCATGTAGCGCGAGAAGGGCATCGCCACGAAGAAGAGGCCCAGCGCACACGAGTAGAACCACCATGCCGGCTCGTATGCCATTGCCAGCGCCTCGGGCGGGACCGCCGCGGCAAGGCCCGCGCCTATGCCTCCCGTGAGGAAGCTGCCGCCGCCGTAGAGGCCGCACGTGATGCTCTCGGCGACCAAACGCGCGGGGAAGACGAACCACAGCGCCGTAAGGGCCACACGGTCGAACATGACGTGTTTCGTGGTGCGCTTCATACCCATCGAACGCGAACGGAAACGTTTGAACCACGCCAGCGCCACGCCCGAGAGCACGAACAGAAGCAGCAGGTCCATGACGAAATCGAAGAGCGGCTTGTGCCCCTCGATGCCGTTCATAGGCATGAAGTATTTGAAGAATACGTGCCCCTGCAGAGGCACCCACCGCAGGCCGAGGTAGGCCACGGTCTCCGTCCACCCCACCATGATAAGGAGGAACCAGCCGAAGGCGAGGCTCATGTGCATGTACCCCAGCAGCGGGTTGACGCGGAAGATGCGGCGGTGCAGCAGCGACTCGCGCAGCACCTCCCACACGGCACCCGCCGTGCGCGGCGTTGGGATCCCCTTCGCTATGAGCATAAGGTCGCTCTTGGGCAGCCGCTTGAGCCACGTGATGTATTTTATGGCGATAACGGCGAACATCACCGTAGCGCCGGCAATGAACGGTATGCAGAAATCGGCGTAAAAACTCATGTCAGAAATCTCCCAGTTTGCGTTTTATCAACATCACCACGCCGCGCGTGTTTATGCCGCGCGGGCACACCAGACGGCACTTGCCGCAGAGCATGCATTTGTTCATCTCCTCATACGCCCCCTGATACTCGCCGCGCCGCACCAGCGTATGCACCTTGCGGAAGTTGAACGACGTGAGGTTTCCCGCCGTGCAGGTCGCCGTACAGCTGCCGCAGCCGATGCAGGCCTGCAATTCGGGCATCTCGCGCAGGATCTCGTTGCTCTTGTGCAGGTTGTTGCGGTCGATGTCGATGACGCGGGGCTTGTTTATGGAATATCCGAAGTTTATCATTCGTCGATGGTGCTATTGTCCGTACACTCTTTTGCCGCAAGGTACTCTATCACCCCGTGCGCCGCCGCCGTACCCTCGTTCAGCGACTCGCCCACGCTCTTGGGCGCCGTCACTGCTCCGGCATAGAATATGCCCGCCACATTGCTCTCGGTATTGTGCAGGAACTGGTCGCGCGGCCGCATGAACCCGCTCGCCTGACGCTCCAGACCGCACCGCTGCTCCAGCACGGCATTCATGTCGTTGGCGCGCATGCCTATAAGCAGGACCAGCATGTCGACACCGATCTTCAGCGGGCGCCCCGTGAGCGTATCCTCGGCCTTGATCTGCAGGCGGCCGTCGATCGTGGGGCTCACCTCCGAGATGCGGCCGCGCACGAAGTGTATGTTGCAGCGCTGCTGCGCCTCGCGGTACATCTCCTCATACCCGGGGCCGAACATGCGTATGTCCATGTAGAAGTTGAATACGTCGGCCGCGGGGAAGAGCTCCTTCATCTCCATGGCCTGCTTGACCCCCGTCACACAGCACACCTTCGAGCAGTGGCGCTGGCACACCTTCTCGTCGCGCGAGCCGACGCAGTGCAGGAAGGCTATGCGGCGCGGCGCCGTACCGCCCGCCGTCGACACCTTGCCCGTATTGAACATGGCCTCGAGATCGGCCGAGGTAATGACGTTGTCGTATATGCCGTACCCGTACTCCTCCTTGATGCGGGCATCGAAAAGCGTGAAGCCCGTGGCCACGACCACGGCGTCGCACTCCAGCTCCTCGCCCGTTGCGAGCGTCACGCGCCGCGGCGTCACCTGTGCCGCCTCG
>CASFQF010000161.1 GCA_949296635.1 uncultured Alistipes sp.
GTTGCGCAGCGTGCGGTCGAACTCCGACCACTCGCGCAGGAAACGGCACGACGACCGCTCGCACGTACGGTAATATGCGGCAAAGAGGGCGTTCTCGAAGCCGCGCGTGAGGTCCACCTCCTCGGCGTCCTCACCCTCGGGGTCGGCAAAGGCGCGGATCACCTGCGCCACGGCATCGGGCAGGCCCGCGGGCGACTTCAACGCCTCGGCCGCCTCCTCCTGCGTGAGGTTGCCCAAAGGGTTGTACGCCGTGCGGCCGCTGCGTGCGGCGGCGATGTTCTCGCAGTCGTAGTATCCGTAGAGCAGGCGTACGGCCGCCGCATCGCGCGGCGAGAGCTCCTCAAGGATCTCGCCGACGATCTGCGCGGCATCGAAACCCTTGGTGTCGGAGTCCAGAGCGTACTCCTTCAGTCCGGATACAAGACAGTAGTAATTCTTTTCGAACATGGGTGTCAGGCCTTAAACAGCAAATCCGAAACTTTCTCGCGCAGGTAGCTGCCCAGCAGGGCCCCGAAACTCTCGTCCGAGAACGATATGTAGTATCCGCCGTTCTTCTCCCCGACCTTGAAACCGCTCTTCACCTCGGGCGAGTATCCCACCTCGATACCTTCGGCCAGCAGGGCCTTGGCGCTTGCAGCGATAGCCTTGTCGAGCGCTTTCTTCTGCGCCTCCGGAAGCAGGGCCACGAGCTCCGCCTTCGCACCGTTGTTCCAGTTCTTGGCTACAGCCAGCAGCATCTCCTTGATGAAGGCGGCGTCGAGATTGGCGGCCTTGACGCCCTCTTCGGTGCTCTTGGCCACGATCATGGTCTCGATCTCCGACTTGATCTTGGCTTTGGCCTGACGTCCCGCCAGCGCGATTTCGGTCATGGCGTTCTTCTCGGTATCCTCGGCCTTATGACGCGCCTGCTCCATAATCTTCTCGGCCTCGGCGCGGGCGTCGGCGACGATCTTCTCCGCTTGGCTCTTGGCCTCGGCTACGAGGCTGTCGGCCTCGGCGCGGCCCTTCTCCAGACCCTCTTGATAGAGTTTGTCGGTCAACTCCTGAAGTTTCGTATTTCCCATGGCTTTATTATGTTTTAATTTACATTATACTATTACCGGAATATATTTTGCAAAATTACAACAAATCTCCTCTCCGTCAAAATTTAATTATATTTTTTAAGATCTTCTTCCGACCTTTTTACAAACCGCAAACGTTCTTCCCGCCCATTTTCGCACGCCGCGGAGACATTCGGGATACGATTGCCTACCCCTCGGCGAATGCCTCTGACGCAAGATTATATTTGCCCGCATTTTGTTTTTTACGTTCCAACCCTTATCTTTGTTACCGACCTTTCATACTAACCGCCGTTTATATCTTATCGTACCATGAGAAGAATCACCGCACTGTTCCCCATTCTGCTGCTGGCACTCGCCGCAACCGCGGCACAGGCACAGGAACAATCCCCCGCACCGCGGACCGAAGAACGCACCGCCAACCCCCGCCGCGCACACAAGGGCTGGCGTCTGGTTTGGGCCGAGGAGTTCGAAGGCACGGGCCTCGACACCGCCTCATGGAGCCGCTGTGCCGCAGGCGGCGCCGACTGGATGCGCCACATGTCACCGCTCGACTCGCTCTGCCGTGTCGAGGACGGCACGCTCCGCCTCTACGGCATCCGCACACCCGAAGGCCTCGACGACAAACGTCCTTGCATCACGGGCGGCGTCGACAGCAAGGGCAAGAGATCGGTATCGGGTCCCGCACGCATCGACGTACGGGCGCGGTTCGACTGCGCGCAGGGTTTCTGGCCCGCAATATGGCTCATGCCCGACAGCGACATAGGCTGGCCCCGCGGCGGCGAAATAGACATAATGGAACACCTCAACTTCGACCGCATAGCCTACCAGACCGTCCACACGCCCGTTACGCTGCGCGGCGAGAACCGCTTCCCGCCCAACAGCGGCACGGCCCCCATCGACCCCGACGCATTCAACACGTATTCGGTGATATTCACCGCCGACAAGATACAGTTCCTCATCAACGACCGCCCGACGCATTCGTACCCGCGCCTGCGGCCCGACCGCGAGGATCAGTTCCCTTTCAAGGACCATCCATTCTACGTGATACTGTCGGCGCAGCTCGGAGGCTCTTGGGTCGGCGAGATCGACCTCGGCCAGCTGCCCGTGATGCTGGAGATAGACTACGTGCGTTTTTACGAGAAACGTAAATAACCGGCCGGTCGCCACGCAACCTATCGGGCGGCATGCCGGACCGGATGAAAAAAATTTGGATCTTCGGGGGGGGGTATTATCTTTACCGCCGAAACAATCCGCAAAAAATGATAAAACCACTGAAAATCACCGGCTGGATAATCTTCGCCGCAATACTGCTGCTCGTTGCCGCATGGCTGCTGGCACGTTTCGTCTTCCGCAATCAGGTGGAGGCATACCTCTCCGCCGTGCAGCGCAAGGGCTATGTCGAACTTCTGCGCGAGGCCGAACCCTACCGTCCTGACACGGCAGCGTTCCGCTTCGAGTATCTGCAGGACACCGCACGCCGCCGCATGACACGCGAATATTTCCGGCTCGATACGCTCGACAGCCCCGCCGCCCCGACATGGGACCGCGCCATTGCGCTGGCACGATTCGTCGCCGCCAACATCCCCCACGCCAACCAGAGCGTCTATCCCGAACGGCGCAACGCCATCGACCTGTGGGAATATACCCGCACCGTGGAGCCCGCCTTCAACTGCCGCCTGCACTCGATCATGCTGCACGAGCTGATGACGGCGTGCGACATAACCAGCCGCTACGTCACCTGCCTTCCGGCCGACTCGCTCGATCAGGACTGCCATGTGGTCAACATCGTATGGCTGCCCGAAAGGGAGAAGTGGGCGATGGTCGACTCCGACATGTGCGCCTACCTGACTGACACGGACGGCACGCCCCTCTCGCTCGGGGAGATGCGCACACGCTATCTGAACGACGAGCCTATGGAGATACACCCGCTCCTCGACGATGGCCGGAAGATGGACTGCACATACTACCGCACCTATTGGTCGAAGAACCTCTATTGGTTCGAGTGCGTCGAACAGACCGCCTACGACAAGGAGACCCCGCCGCGCGGACAGCGCGGCCGTACCGTGGTGCTTGCGCCCGAGGGGTACGCCCCGTTCGATACGCCTTCGGGCAGCGTCTTCACCCACGACGCCGAACGTTTCTGGGCCGCCCCCGACCCGCTCACGATACGGTAGGGCACAACGCCTCCCGACAGCATAAAACCAAGACCTTATGGATCACAAAGCCCGCATCATTATCGCCGCCGCTCTTCTCGCAGCCCTCGCGGCCGTCAGCCCCGCCGCGGCACAACAGCCCGGCATAGCCAAGCGGCGGCACGGCACAGTACAGGATAGTGAAACAGCCCCCCGCCGCGCATACCGCGACAAGGGCATGCGGCTCGTCTGGGCCGAAGAGTTCGAAGACACGGGCCTCGACACCACGGCATGGAGCCGCTGCGAGCAGGGGGTCAAGCAGTGGAACGGCCACATGTCGCCCGCCGACACCGTCTGCCGCATAAGCGGCGGTACACTCAAGCTCTACGGCCTGCGCACGCCGCCCGAGCTCGGAGACGCCCGCGACTGCATCACGGGCGGCATACACAGCAAGGGCAAGCGGTCGATCCGCTTCGGCCGCGTCGACGTACGCGCCCGCATCGTGGGCGGCAAGGGTTTCTGGCCCGCGATATGGCTCATCCCCGACGTCGACATACCGTGGCCCCGCGGCGGCGAGATCGACATCATGGAACACCTGAACCACGACCCCGAGATACACCAGACAGTACACACATACCTCACGTGGGAAGGTCTCGAGAAACTCGTCACGAACCACTCGACGACACCCGTGCGACCCGACGAGTTCAACGTATACTCGGTCGAGATGACCCCCTACCGCATAGAGTTCTTCGTCAACGGCCGCAGCACCCATGTATTCCCGCGGCTGCTGCCCGACCGCGAAAAGCAGTTCCCGTTCCGCAACAACCCGTTCTACATCATATTGTCGGCACAGCTGGGCGGCACATGGGTCGGGGAGATCGACCTCGGCGACCTGCCCGTGGTGATGGAGATAGACTACGTACGTTTTTACGAAAAACGGTATTAGGGCTCATACGCGAAGGTGCGGACAATATAAGGCGGGGTGCGATCTGCATAGATCGCACCCCGCCGCTATCTTACGCCGCCGCTATTCGGGCTGGTGTTCGGGACGCAGCAGGTCAGTCACCACCTTCACCGGAGAGAATGTCGTCACGGGGACCTCCACGAAGACCGTATTCCAGTCCGACATGGCGCCGTTCCACAGGCCGGGCAGCTCCTGCGCCCGCAGCTCCCGCCCGAAGCTCGACTTCGACGAGATGAATCCCGTGGCGGGGTCGGTATACTGCGTAAGGTCGAACTTCCCGCCGCGCGAGTTGCGCACGCCGCACACTATATCCACGGGGTTGAAATATGTAGCCGTACGCATCACATCGCGCTCCTCGGGCGCGATCTGGCTCGGCTCGGCAATCTGCAGCGACTCGATGCCGTCGCGCCCCACGGCCCAGAAGG
>CASFQF010000162.1 GCA_949296635.1 uncultured Alistipes sp.
AGACCACGTCGCCCAGCTCTATATCGGGCTGCAGGGCTCCCGACGTGCCGAGGCGCACCAGCGTCAGGCGGCGCAGGCGCTCCTTCACCATCCTTGTCTCGAAGTCGATATTGGCCAGAGCATCCAGCTCCGTCACCGAAATGTCAATATTGCCCACGCCGATACCCGTCGAGAGCACGCTCATGCGTTTCCCGCGGTAACGGCCCGTCACGGTTATGAACTCGCGATTGGCCGCACGGCATTCCCGCTCGTCGAAACGCGACGCGACGAGTTCCATGCGCGCCGGATCACCCACCAGAATCACCGTGTCGGCTATCTGTCCGGGCTTCAGATGCAGATGGAACACCGTTCCGTCGTCGTTGATAATCAACTCGGAAGAAGGTATGATTCTCTTTGACATTTGACGAATTTTATCGGTTTGCCTTTTTTATGTGGCATAAAAATAATATATTTACATCGAATTACAAAATAAAACAACCTTTTAAAACCGCTTCCGGAAACACAGAACATTCAGCAATATGACACTAATCAAATCTATTTCAGGCATCAGGGGCACCATAGGCGGCGCCCAAGGCGACAATCTCACGCCGATCGACATCGTCAAGTTCACAACGGCATACGTGCGCTTCATGAGCGAGAAGCACGGGGGCAAAAAACTCACCGTCGTAGTCGGCCGCGATGCCCGTATTTCGGGGGCCATGGTCAACGACATCATCGAGGGTACGCTCATGGGCTGCGGCGCCGACGTGATAAACGTCGGGCTCTGCACCACCCCGGGCACCGAGATGGCCGTCATCACGAACAAGGCCGACGGCGGCATCATCATCACCGCCTCGCACAACCCCAAGCAGTGGAATGCGCTCAAATTGCTCAACGAACACGGCGAGTTCCTGAACGACGCCGAGGGCAAGCGTGTCCTCGCGCTGGCCGAGCAGGAGGATTTCGACTTCCCCACAGTGGATGCTTTGGGTAAGGTAATATCACGCGACGGGTTCAACGACACGCATATAGCACAGGTGCTCGCCCTCCCGACGGTGGATGTCGAGGCCGTACGCAAGCGGCATTTCAAGGTTGTGGTCGACGCCGTCAACTCGGTGGGCGGCATCGTCATCCCGCGCCTGCTGCGCGAATTGGGATGCGACGTTGTGGAGCTCAACTGCACTCCCGACGGGCACTTCGCCCACAATCCCGAGCCGCTGCCCGAAAACCTGACACAGATCTCGGAGGTGATCGTACGCGAGAAGGCCGACTTGGGCGTCGTGGTCGACCCCGACGTCGACCGCCTCGCCCTTGTATGCCAGAACGGCGAGATGTTCGGCGAGGAGTACACGCTCGTAGCTGTCGCCGACTATATCCTTTCGGCCGGCGCCGGCAATACGGTCTCTAACTTAAGTTCGTCGCGGGCGCTGCGCGATGTCACCGTCGCACACGGCGGCAAGTACGAGGCTTCGGCCGTCGGCGAGGTCAATGTCGTTGCCAAGATGAAGGAGACGGGTGCCGTCATCGGCGGCGAGGGCAACGGCGGCGTCATCTACCCCGCCCTGCACTATGGCCGCGACGCGCTGGTAGGTGTGGCACTCTTCTTGACGTTCCTCGTAAAGAAGGGCATGACCATGACCGAGCTGCGCGCCACATACCCCGCATACTTCGCCTCGAAGAACAAGATACAGCTCACGCCGGAGATCGACGTGGATAAAGTCCTGCACGAGATGAAGACCCGTTATGCCGGTGAGAAAGTGAATGATATAGACGGTGTAAAGATCGACTTCCCGGACAATTGGGTACACCTGCGCAAGTCGAATACCGAACCGATCATCCGCGTCTACACCGAGGCCCGCTCGACGGCGGAGGCCGATGCCCTCGCTGCCCGTTTCATCGCCGAAATAAAGGGCATATGCGGAATCAAGTAATGCAAAACAACCGTCTGTATGGAAAATGTAAAACAGTATATCGACCGCAACGGTGACAGATTCATCGAGGAGCTCTTCGAGCTTCTGCGCATACCGTCGATAAGCGCGCAGTCGGAGCACAAGCCCGACATGCAGCGCTGTGCCGAGTGGCTTGCCGCCGCTCTGGTCAAGGCGGGAGCCGACCACGCCGAGGTGATGCCCACCGACGGCAACCCCGTGGTCTTCGCCGAGAAGATCATAAACCCGAAGGCAAAGACGGTACTCGTATACGGACACTACGACGTGATGCCCGTGGACCCGCGCGAGGAGTGGCACACCGACCCCTTCGAGCCTGTCATAAAGGACGGTCGCATTTGGGGCCGCGGCGCCGACGATGACAAGGGGCAGTCGTTCATGCACGTCAAGGCGTTCGAGGCCATGTGCGCCACCGGCTCTCTGCCGTGCAACGTAAAGTTCATGCTCGAAGGCGAGGAGGAGATCGGCTCGCAAAGCCTCTACAAGTTCTGCGCCGACAACAGGAAGATGCTCAAGGCCGACATAATACTCGTATCCGACACCTCGATGATCTCGATGCAGACCCCGTCGATCACATGCGGCCTGCGCGGCCTCACATATATGGAGGTGGAGGTTACGGGCCCCGACAAGGACCTTCATTCGGGACTTTTCGGCGGTGCCGTGGCCAATCCGGCAAACGTTCTGGCGCGGCTCGTCGCATCGCTCGTCGACGAGAACGGGCGCGTCACCATCCCGGGCTTCTACGACGACGTGCGCGAACTCACGGCAGCCGAGCGCAAGGCGTTCAACAAAGCCCCGTTCTCGCTGCGAGACTACAAACGCTCCCTTTCGATAGGCGATGTCGAAGGCGAGGCGGGCTACAACACGATGGAACGCACGGGCGTGCGGCCTTCGCTCGACGTGAACGGCATCTGGGGCGGTTACACCGAGGAGGGCACCAAGACAGTGATCCCGTCGAAGGCTTCGGCCAAGATCTCGATGCGTCTGGTCCCGAATCAGGATTTCCGCAAGATAGCGCGTCTCTTCGAAAAGCACTTCAAGGCCATCGCCCCGAAGAGCGTGAAGGTGAAGGTCAGCTTCCTCCACGGAGGCATGCCCTACGTGGCACCCACCGACATGCCGGCATACAAGGCCGCCGAGAAAGCCATCCTCGATACTTTCGGCAAGCGCCCCCTGCCCTTCTACTCGGGCGGTTCGATACCCATCATCAGCGCCTTCGAGCAGACGCTCGGCATAAAGTCGCTGCTCATAGGCTTCGGCCTCGCGGAGGATGCCATACACTCGCCCAACGAGAGCTACGGCCTCGACCAATTCCGCAAGGGTGTGGAGACCATACCTCTGTTCTACAAATATTTCGCCGCGGCAAAATAGGCCGCAGCCAAAATATAAGAGCCGTCAAGCAGGGCTGGGCCATTCGGTCCCAGCCCTGCTTTTCATTCCGTACCGGCGGCAACAATATGCAATTATGCGGATAAATAACCGCATTGGCGTGAATAACGTCGGCATGGGCCAAGCGGAATTAAAAATTTTTAATAACTTTGAAGATCGAAAACCGCCACGGCTATGGTAAAGAAAAACATACTCTACACGATCGGTTCGACCCCTATGGTCAGGATCAACTCTTTATGCCCCAATCCGCGCGTCAACATATACGCCAAGCTCGAGGGCTTCAATCCTACGGGCAGCATAAAAGACCGCATAGCCGTCCGCATGGTGGAGGCGGCGCTCAAAAACGGGCAGCTCACCCCGGGCAAGACCATCATCGAACCCACCTCGGGCAACACGGGCATAGGTCTGGCCATAGCAGGCATCGTGCTGGGCTTTCCCGTAGAGATAGTCATGAGTTCGGCCGTGTCGGTCGAACGGCGCAAGATCATACGCTCGTACGGTGCCAAGGTGATCCTCACACCCGCCGACGAGGGCACCGACGGGGCCATACGCCTCGCCCGCCGCATGGTGGCCGAAAATCCCGACAAATACTACATGCCCGACCAGTTCGCCAACGCCGCCAACTACCTGACGCATTACGAAAACACGGCTATCGAGATATGGCAGCAGACCGAGGGGCAGATCGACTATCTGGTATGCGCCGTCGGCACATCGGGCACGCTCATGGGGTTGTCGCGTTTCCTGCATACGATGAAACCAGACATAAAGGTCGTGTGCGCGCACCCAATACGCGGACATTACATACAGGGGCTCAAGAATATGGAGGAGGCGATCGTACCGCAGATCTACGACCCGTCGCTCATCGACCGTCAGGAGATGATCGAGAGCGAGGAGGCCATCGACATGGCACGCCAGATCATTGCGCGCGAGGGCATCTTTGCCGGCATGAGCAGCGGCGCGGCCATGATCGCCGCCATACGCACGGCGCAGCACATCGAGAGCGGAAATATAGTCGTCGTATTCCCCGACCGTGCCGAAAAATACCTCAGTACAAGCATGTTCGATCCTTATGGCGACTGATTCTGGCAGATACCTGCCGAAAACGGCATAAGACGGGCGGAGAACCGAATGGTCTCCGCCCGTTCAGATTTCCGGCTGTTCGCTGACTATTTATCCGCAACGCCGATCAGCTGCTGGAGTTTCTGCGACAGCTCGGTATTCTCCATAATACCGTTTATCTGCT